>CANRMC010000189.1 GCA_947631605.1 uncultured Lachnospiraceae bacterium | reverse complement strand
CTTATTCCAAGCAATTTTCCAAGTTTCATAGTTCTTCCTCTTCCTACTCTAAAATTTTACTTCTTAAGAAATATATATCATCCGCTGTATCACAGTTCCATCTGCTTCAGTTTCGCAAGTTCTTTCTTTGCGTCCTCGTAGAGTCCGGACAAAATATCCGCCAGCGGCTTGATCTCCTTCAACTGACCGCAGACCTGACCGGACATGACGGAACCGGTTTTTACATCTCCGTCAAAAACGGCTCTCCGCAATCCGCCCAGAGTGATCTGCTCTAACTCATCTCTTCCTACGCCCTTCGCTTCCAGCTTCAGATATTCTCTTGCCATCTGGTTCTTAATGATACGAACCGGTGCGCCAAGGGAACGGCCCGTTACTACGGTTCCGTTATCCTTTGCCTTGATCAGGGCTTCTTTATAATTGATATGGATCGGACATTCTTCACTGACGAGCAGACAGGTTCCGATCTGTACGCCGGCTGCGCCCAACGCCATAGCAGCCACAAACTGTCTTCCGTCTGCAATACCGCCGGCTGCGATCACCGGTATATTCACACTGTCAATCACCTGCGGAACCAGCGCCATCGTAGTCATATCGCCTACATGTCCGCCGCTCTCCCCGCCTTCGGCAATCACGGCGTCTGCGCCTAACTGCTCTACCTTTCTGGCAAGAGCCGTGCTTGCTACGACCGGAATTACCATGATGCCTGCTTCTTTCCACTTCGGCATATATTTTCCCGGCGTACCGGCACCTGTGGTAATGATCTTTACCTTTTCTTCCACCAGCATATCTGCGATATTATCCACATCCGGATTCATCAGCATCAGATTGACGCCAAACGGTTTATCCGTCAGTTCTTTGCACTCCTTTATCTCCTTCCGGATCGCTTCTGCATTCAGTCCGCCGGAAGCAATGATGCCCAGCGCGCCGGCATTGGATACCTGCGCCGCAAATTTACCGGTTGCGATATTTGCCATACCACCCTGAATAATCGGATATTGAATCCCAAGCATCTCATTTAACTTCATCATCATTCTCCTTCTTTCCTTCAAGCGTTTCTACCACTCAATCAGAGCGCCCGCCCATGTGAGGCCTGCGCCGAATCCTACGCAGAGAACTTTCATACCCGGCTTAAAAAGGCCTGCCTGATTCATCTCGCTCAGGGCGATAGGCACGCTGGCCGCAGATGTATTTCCGTACTCCTGCATATTCATATAAAACTTTTCAATCGGCTGTTCCAGCTTTGCCGCAACACTTTCGATAATTCTCTTATTTGCCTGATGGCAGACGTAATAATCGATCTCATCCTTATCCACGCCCGCCTTCTCTAAAATCTTATTTACGCACACAGGAACCGTACCTACCGCAAAACGGAATACAGAGCTTCCGTCCATATGTACAATATGCCGGACACCGTCTGCATTCGGACAGACGATAGAAGTATCGTCGCCTCTCGCTCCCAGATAGCTGACATATTGTTTTCCTTCCGCCAGTTCGATCACAGCGGCTCCGGCGCCGTCGCCGAACAAAATACAGGTTCCCCTGTCCTCCATATCCAGCACCTTGGAAATGATCTCGCTTCCGACTACAAGCGCATATCTTTTTTCACTCTGAAGCAGGATGCCTCTTGCTGTATGAAGGGCATATAAAAATCCGCTGCAGGCGGCGTTCATATCAAAACTCGGCATTTCCTCCGGAAGTCCCAGTTCCCGCTGCAGCAGACAGGCAACAGACGGCACAAAATAGTCGGGAGAAAATGTGGCGACAATGCAGGCGCCCAACTCGTTTATATCAATTCCCGACTGCTCGATCGCCTGCCTTGCGGCATGCACCGCAAGGTCCAGATTTTTTTCTCCCTCACTAAAATGTCTTCGTTCTATTCCCGTACGTTTTTTGATCCATTCGTCGCTGGTATCAACGATATGACTCAGATCATCATTTGTAATAACTTTTTCCGGCGCGTAATGTCCGGTAGCAACTATATGAATTCCCGGTAATGTCGGTTGCATTCTAATTCTCCTTTGCAGCTCTCAATATCGACTCATCAATATTTCTAAATTTCTCATATCTGTGTTTTGCCAACTCATTGCCGGTCATTCGTTTGTATTTATACAGTTCATTTACCAGAAGTTCATCCATGGCACGATACACTTCTTCCGGATTATGATGCACGCCGCAGAGCGGTTCCGGAATGATGCCGTCGATAACATGGAATTTCTTTAAATCCTGTGCAGTCAGCTTCATCAGCTCGCAGGCCTCCGCACTCCGGTTGGAATCCTTCCAGAGAATGGAAGCAAACCCTTCCGGTGAAAGTACCGAATAAACTGCATTTTCCAACATAAATACGCTGTTTGCAACACCGATCGCAAGAGCGCCGCCGCTGCTGCCTTCACCGGTAACGATAGCGATAACCGGCACTTTCAGCGCGCTCATTTCCGCCAGATTCTTGGCAATGGCGCTGGCCTGTCCGTGTTTTTCCGCCTCGATTCCCGGATATGCACCCGG
>CANRMC010000188.1 GCA_947631605.1 uncultured Lachnospiraceae bacterium | reverse complement strand
TTACCGATTAGCATTCATTATAGTACACTGCCTTTTTTATTTTTAAAAATTGGTGTCACATCATTGACTAATATACATATGCGAAATTACACAAAATCTTAATAGAATTTTTAACATTTCTCTTTATTCTATTCATTTTCACTGAAAAATTTGGAAAATCATGTTATAATTGTTTTGTTATTCCATGTGCATACTATTACTTAGAAGAATCCGGAAAGGAAATACCATGAGCCAAAATTTTTTTGATGATCATACATTTGTCATCTGCGCTTATAAGGAAAGTCCTTACTTAGAGGCCTGCATCCGCTCGCTTCGCCGCCAGACTGTCCAAAGCAGGATAATTATGATTACCTCAACGCCGAATTCCCACATCCAATCCATTGCGGAAAAATACGATATACCGCTGACTATAAACAGCGGAGAAGGCGGTATTGTTCAGGACTGGAATTTCGGTTACAAAACTGCAGAGACGGAATATGTGACGATTGCCCATCAGGATGATGTATATTTTAAAAACTATACGGAAACTGCCCTTTCCTATATCCGGAAATATAAAAAGCCTCTGATCTTCTTCTCCGATTATTGTGAACTGCGCGGAAAACAGTATGTCACGCATAACCGCCTGCTTACGGTAAAACGGATCATGCTGCTTCCCTTGAGATTTCCTCCGTTTTATAGTAGTATATTTATAAGAAGACGGATTTTGTCGTTTGGTTCTCCGATCTGCTGCCCTTCCGTATTATACGCCCGCAGCAATCTCCCGAAGCAGATTTTTTCGGTGGGATTCCGGAGTAACGAAGACTGGGAAGCATGGGAAAAACTTTCACGGCAAAAAGGCAGATTCCTGTACTGCCCTTCTCCTCTGATGGCGCACCGGATCCACGAAGATTCCGAAACCACCGCCATCATTGCAGACAACAAACGAAGCGACGAAGATTATATCATGTTTTCCAAATTCTGGCCGGACGTTATTGCGAAAGCGCTCGTCAAAGGCTATGCCAAAGGTCAGGATTCCAACAAACTGTAATATAAGGAACATACCATGAAAAAACTTGTTATCATACCAGCCTATAATGAAAAAGACAGTATTCTGTCGACCATTCAGGATATTACAGAGCATGCAGAGGGTTTTGACTATGTCATCATCAATGACTGCTCTACGGATAATACCATGGATATCTGTCTCTATAACGGTCTGAATGTCATCAACCTTCCGGTCAATCTGGGTATCGGTGGCGCGGTACAGACCGGATATCTCTATGCGTATCAGAATGATTATGATATTGCGGTTCAGGTGGATGCAGACGGACAGCATGATGCTTCCTATCTGAATATTCTTGAAAAATATCTGGTTGAAAATGATGTGGATATGGTGATCGGTTCCCGCTTCATTGATAATGAAGGATTCCAATCCACCGGTATCCGGCGTGTCGGGATCCGGTATTTTACGGGACTCATACATCTTTTATTCGGACAGAGAATTACAGATCCTACTTCCGGCTTCCGTATGTGCAACAAAAGAACGATCGCAATGTTTGCAAACGAATATCCGAGGGACTATCCGGAACCGGAAAGTACGGCAAGACTTCTCAGGCACAAACGGAAGGTTGCAGAGGTTCCGGTCAAAATGCGCGCCCGCTCCGGCGGCGTATCGTCCATATCCAAAAGTCGATCTGTTTATTATATGCTAAAGGTAAGTCTTGCAGTCCTGATGGAACGGCTGCGCTGATACAAGGGAGGAAATGCTTCATGACACTGCGTGCTCAGATTATTTTAATCACAGCGCTTGTGATTGTTTTATTTGTCATTTTTAATATGGTCCGGAAACGGAAACTGGAACTGAAATATGCATTGGCATGGCTTCTCTGTGACATTGCGCTCATCATTATTGTCTGTATTCCAAAGCTTCTGGACATACTTGCCGCACTTCTGGGCATACAGTCGCCGATGAACCTTGTATTTTTCCTCGGTTTTATCTTCGCTCTTGTCTTTATCTTTATCCTTACGGTTTCCCTGTCGCGTGTAACCGCAAAAGTCCGCAGGCTCGCACAGATGGAGGCACTGCTCCGTAAAGAACTGATGGAGAAGGAAAAAGAAACCGATGAAGATACAGAATAAGCGCATGCTGTACCACTGAGTCCTTAAAGATTATATAACGAAAAAAAGCCTTGAACCCTTATTATATATTAAGAGTTCAAGGCTTATTTTATTCTTAATCGGTTTCTTTAATTAGCAAACGCCCTGTGCGAGCATTGCATCAACAACCTTTTCAAAACCTGCGATATTTGCACCTGCAACATAGTCGCCGGCAACATTATATCTCTTAGCAGCGTCGTCCAGATTGTGGAAGATATTAACCATAATGCTCTCCAGCTTTGCATCAACCTCTTCGAAGGACCATGAAAGTCTCTCGGAGTTCTGGCTCATCTCAAGAGCGGAGGTAGCAACACCGCCTGCGTTTGCAGCCTTACCTGGAGCAAACAGAACGCCGTTTTCCTGTAAGTA
>CANRMC010000187.1 GCA_947631605.1 uncultured Lachnospiraceae bacterium | reverse complement strand
CCCACCTGTGTATCTGCTCTCTGATACAGGATCCCTTCCACCCAGTAATTAAAGATCGGACTCCGCATATCCGGATCATCCCAGCGCCGCCAGTAATTATCATTCGGATCATCGCCGGTTCCCCCATTGTTAAAGTCAAAGGGATCCTTACACATGCCGATTATCTGTCCGACCGTCTTTACTCTGTGAATGTCCTGGCTCTTAGCCGCAATCAGCATTATAAGTCCTATGATTGTAAACATTATGCCAATGATTATGATGATCAGCATGTAATTCCTCCCTGCTTTACTTTATTGCATGCTCTTTGCGTCAACGTATTGAACCGCAGCCGCAAAATTTCCTTTTACATAATTTGCAATTTCATCGGAATATCCGAAAAACGCGCCTTTCCGGCTCTGATACATAATGTTATAAATCTGCTTTACCGCGTCGCCGGAGAGATCCTTCTTGGAAAATCCACCGGTCGTATTCAGATATATGATCTGTGTTTCCCCGCTTCTCGGCAAAATATAAACATAATGCGCTTTCGACGTCGGTATCAGGTTCATGGAAGTTTTCTGGACATAACCATAAACCCATATGATATCTCTGGCAGGAAGCACCGATAACGTATGGGAATTCCAGATAATGACCGCAGACGGCATGAAAAGCGCGCTGCCGATCTTAACAGCACCCTGTATTTCATATTCGATCTGCATCATTTCCTCCTGCGTGATCCGCTGCCAGCTTTCTTCTGCTTTCTGCATGGTTTTCTTATTGAATGCGGTCGTCTTGACCTTGCCAAGTTCGGTTACTCTTGCCTGAGTATTCGGATAATATGTAAAATCCATTTCTATGTCTCCTTTCATTAAAATATTTCAATTTAAATAACATAGAAACTCATAAATAACAAGAAACCGGGAGTTGCATTTCTGACACTTTCAGTTTCCTTCCGGTTTTTCTCTGCCTCCTGACATATACTCCTATCGCCGTTTCCCTGTCATTTTCTCTACCACAAGCTTAAATACCGTTGTCCGCGGCACAGCGGCGGGATTAAATGGGAAATCCTCGTTACGATACTGCCGCATCAGGATTTTCAATCCTTTCATTTTTTCTTCTTCCGGAACGATTTCGATCCTTCCCTGACCTATCACGCTCTCATACTTCATCGTGCAGGTTTTCTTCTCATCATCAAGTACCAGTTGATGGGAGCAGTCCATTTCAAAAGAAACCCGGTTATCCTTTGCGAACAGTTCATATTTTTTTCCGGAATCCGCCCCGTGGAAATACAGTACGACCGTATCATCCTCCAGTGAAAGTCCGAAATTAAGCGGGAGTATGTAAGGATACTCTCCGTCATTCATTGCAATACGACAGACGTCGCATTTTTTCATAACCTCTATCATTTCATTTCTGTCTGTGATCTCTCTGTCGTGGCGTCTCATGGTTCTGCCTCCCTGTGATTATATTTGCCAGCCGTTTTCTCCTGCCAGTATACGGTTGAGCGGCTGCTATTTTTGCCTGCTGTTTTTGACTGCTATTTTTGTTTGCTGTTTTCCCCTGCCAGTATGTGGTTGAGCGGCTGCTGGATTCTGCGGATAAAGAATTTTACCGTAAGTCCTGTGAGAAAGGCGGACAATATGGTTCCTTCTCTTGTTCCTATAATCTTAAAGTCAAAAAAGATAAGGGAAAGGAGAATTGAGGTAAGCACACAGCATACATCAAATGCAATCTTCACATTTCCAAATTCCTTATGCACTTTATCGGAAACGGCTTTTACAAAGGCTTCGCCGGAATTCATGATCACGTCGGCGGTAACAGCCAGAGAAATACCAAAGCCTAAAATGATGATCCCCAGAAATACCATCAGAAGACGAACCGGGTATATTTCCGCCGGAATGAAGGAAACCAGCCACATTCCGAAATCGGTGAACCAGCCGAACAAAAATGAAAGCGGCACCTGCAGGAGCTGGATCAGTTGGAAATCTTTTCGCAGGATCACAATCTGCCCGACGATCAACACACAGTTCCAGATAATCAGCCATGTTCCCATAGAAATTGATGTAAATTTATAGCTCATTACATTCGCAACTGAAGATATAGGCGTTACGCCGATTTCCCCATGCTTTGCAAATGCAACGCCTAGTCCGGAAAAAAACAGGCTTATGATAAATAGCAGATATCGTTTTGCAATTTCTTTTTTTGTCATGTGTGGATCTTGCCTTTCATTTTTATCGTTTGACGTGGTTTTTCTGAGTTTCAGTATATCATTTCGGAGGGAAAAATGCTATCGCTAGTTTTTATGGGGGTGCTTGCGCTTCCGATACGCTTTCCAGCCGCAGGTCACCTCGATTCCGAGACTGCTTACGCTTTCAATACGCTTTCAAGCTGCAGGGTACCTCATTTCCGGGACCGCTTGCGCTTAGGCACGCTTTCAAGCTGCAGGGTACCTCGATTCCGGGACCGCTTGCGCTTAGGCACGCTTTCAAGCTGCAGAGTACCTCAATTCCGGGACCGCTTGCGCTTAAATTCGCACGCAGCGGTTCTAAGCGCACACTGCGCTTACG
>CANRMC010000186.1 GCA_947631605.1 uncultured Lachnospiraceae bacterium | reverse complement strand
AGGTGATTTTACAAGCGTTCTGTCCTCGTCCTTATTCGGTTCTTCCACGCCGCCGTTAAAGAAGAAAGTAACATGGGCGTATTTCTCTGTCTCAGCCAGACGAAGCTGTGTCTTTCCGCATGCTGCCAGATACTCGCCAAAGGTATTATCCACCGTTTCTTTCTTAAATGCCACATATTTATTGCCGATCGTCTCATCATAATCCGTAAAGCATACATAAGTGATCGGCATGAAACCGTTGACACGTTCAAATCCGTCAAAATCCTCCAGACAAAACGCCTTGGTTATCTCCCTTGCCCGATCCGGACGGAAATTGAAGAAGATCACGGAGTCATGCGGTTTTACAACGGAGAGCGGTTTTCCCTCACTGTCTGTGATAACAGTCGGAAGCACAAACTCATCATAAACTTCTTTGTCGTAGGATTCCTGCATAGCCTGTACCGGATCCTGAGCCATAACGCCCTCTCCCTTTACGAGAGAATCATATGCCAGCTTTACACGGTCCCAACGGTTGTCACGATCCATGGCATAATAACGTCCGGACAGGGAAGCTACCTTGCCGACGCCGATCTCTTTGCATTTTTCGATCAGTTCTTTCAGATAACCCTTACCGGAGGCAGGCGGTGTATCTCTACCGTCGAAGAACGGGTGGATATAAACATTGGAAACGCCTTCCCGCTTACATAATTCCAGAAGTCCGTAAAGGTGGGTATTGTGGCTGTGTACGCCGCCATCGGAAAGAAGTCCCCACAAATGAAGGTCGGAATTATTTTTCTTAACATTCTCAATCGCCCGGAGCAGCTCTTCATTTTTAAAGAAATCACCATCTTCAATTGATTTTGTAATTCTGGTCAATTCCTGATATATAATTCTTCCGGCGCCGATATTCATATGACCAACTTCGGAATTTCCCATCTGTCCGTCCGGAAGTCCGACTGCAAGTCCGGAAGCATTTCCTTTTACAAACGGACAGGTTGCCATCAGTTCGTCCATAACAGGGGTTTTTGCAAGCGCGATCGCATTTCCCTCTGTCCGGTCGCTCAGTCCGTAACCGTCCAGTACCATTAATACTACAGGTTTTTTACTCATTTCCTAGTTCTCCTTTTCTGCAAGAATTTTATATTTCATAATTTTTTCTGTTATCATGTATATTATTGGCTTTTCCAACGTAAATGATAACACATATTACCGGTTTGGCAATAAAAAAATTATTTATATTTCCTTAATTATACTTTAATTGCCGCTTTCTGATACGGTTTAATTTCCGCATTGTAAATATGCCCTGTATGACTATGAATATGCCGCAGGCGGCAAAATATAAATCCTGACGGATACTGCCTTCTAATTTAAGACGGGATGCCGCCTGATAAACTTCTTTGCCTTCCGAATCCTTCTGCATGGTAAAACACGCCGGATTCTTTTCCGCCATGGTCGGGAATCGATCCAGCTCCGTAATATAAGAAAGCCAGCCAAGATAATAGGCGGTGAGCTTCGTAATATCAAGAGAAATCCTATCTTTCTCATCAATACCGGCTGCAGAATATCCCAGCATGATCTCCGTTTCATAATTCTCTACAACATAATCTACGATTTCCCGCGTGATCCCATACCGTTCACTGGATAAATAAAAATCCCGCGCCCCGAATAAATGCAGGATCTCATGGGCATATGTAGTAGGATTCACATTCTCGCCGCTGCTTTCCCAACGAAGATTGATAAAGGATATTTCCGGATAGAAATAACTGTCAATCTCTGTTCCGTAATGGTATGTGAGCGCCTGACTTGCTGTATGGTCTGCAAAACAAAGAAACCCGATGCTGTTCACCTGATATTCCTTCATAATATCCCGAACCGGAATCTCATCATGGATATATTCGTAGACAGCCAGTACCATATCGGTATATGCGTCTCCCTCTTCCTCCTCTACAAACGGTTGTCCGTATTTCATATGGAATTCAAGGTCGGGATGTTCGTTCGTATCATAGATCAGTTCTACCTGTTTTCCATAGCGTTTTCCTTCTTCTTTCAGATAATCAGTTGCAATATTCATATTTTTCCGAACCAGATACCGGTCTGCCGGCGTCCAGTCCGCCTCTGTATCTTCCAGAAAAATGCTGACAAAAACAGTCGTGCCGTCTAAATATTTGGCGCTGCCGGTCGGGGACTTTTCCCAGTCGGAATACGGTTTTCCGACATCCCTCGAAAGAAGGGCTGTTTCCGTTTCCGTATTTCTTTTTCCGGATTCCTTCATACCGGAATAAATATCTTCCCCGATCAAAAGAAGAACAAATATAACCTGTATCATGAAGAAAACGTAAATCCATTCAAACAGTATGTTTATGATCGTATTATTTCCCTTATTCATCCTGTCACCGAAACCGAAAGATCAATAATATTCTCCAAGGCTGATACCGTTTATGCCAAGCGGTATATCGTGATCCAGACCGATAAACTTTCCGTTGTCGCTCCAAAGCACTTCTTTCACAAAAGCGTATTTTTCTTCATCAGGCTGTCATAATCATAGTCTCCTTCAAACCAAGGCTGCTGATAAACCGTCGGA
>CANRMC010000185.1 GCA_947631605.1 uncultured Lachnospiraceae bacterium | reverse complement strand
AAAGAATATCGTGAGGTTTTGTCACGAAAGAAATTTGGATTTGATGGAAGAACGATTGAATACTTACTTTCCGCAATTGAAAAGTATGGTATATTGGTTAATCCGTCACCGTCAGGAATCGTTTTGCCGGATATGAAGGATTTACCATTTTATGAGGTTGTTCTTGAAAAACGTGATGACGAAGCGTATCTGGTGACCGGGAATATAAAGCATTTCCCCAAAGAACCTTTTGTTGTTACTCCAAGGGAACTTCTCGATATTCTGAGTGGATAAAATAAAAAGGCGTAGTTTGAAAGCATCTATCGAAATGGTAGGTGCTTTCTTTTTGGTGAAAAATAAGGAGGACATGAGGCACGGGAAGATCTATATATGGTTTGGAAATTAGAAAAAACGTGATATACTATAATATATAATTCTGCTGTATGCCGCGAGGAGGGGTGTTGATGTCCGGAAAAGGCGGAGACAAAAATAGTGGAAAAAGAGAAGGATTTTGGGACAGCTACCTGAAAAATCCATTTGGCGGTGTGTTTGATTTCAATCGTAACGGCAGAGAGGAGTTACACGAACTATGGATCGGGCACAAGATCTATGAAGATGTTACAAAAAGGAATGACGATTGGGATGATTACAGCCGGGAATACGACTTCTTTACTTCGGACTATACATGGCGGCTCACTTGTGAGGATGGCACGGAGTTTGGAGTTTACCCCGAAGATTATGAAACAGAGGAAGAGTATGAAGAGGCTCTGAATGAAGCCAAATATGCGTGGCGTGAAGACTGTGAAGATACGAGTGAAACGGGTGTTGACCCGGAAGATTTCGAAACGGAAGACGAGTACAGGGAGGCGCTGGAAGATGCGCAGTCAGTAACGACGGAAGCGCTGGAAGATGCGCAGCCGGAAATGACAGATTCCATCCTTGCGGCAAAAGACCTGTCACACGAATCGGAGTCCCTTTATGCAAAGGCTGTGAAAGATCAATTCCGGGATACAGCAGGCGATGATCCTGCCGATTACGAAACCCGGAATAAATTTAAGGAAGCATACCGTGAAGAGGTAAGATCGCAACACCAAAAAGAACAAGAACAGCGGGTGAGTAAACAGAAAAATAAAGAGGTAAAAAATATGATTACCCGCGTAAGCAAGTCGGAATATAAGACCGCTCGGCGAAAAACAATGTTAAGCGTTGCGCCAAGCGTTATCAAAATGCTCATTTTCTCTGCTTTTCCATGTATTGTTATTTGGGCGACAATCAGGAGTTATGACAGCACAAACAGCGTATGCTGGGTTACCGCGCCTTTCTTGATCGGCGGCGGGATTTTTCTTCTTGTCCGGATCTTAAAGGCATATATACCGAATATCTCAAAGCCTTTGGAAGAGCAAAGCGCCTTGAAGGAAAGGTATGTTGCTTCTATTTCAGAGGAAGAAAAGCAAAAGCATAATGGCAGGATCAAAGTTGTGAAGATAGCAGTTTTAGTCGGTATGCTTCTTGTGATCGCTTCCTTTATCACGGCTTCAATCGTAGAACAGAAGCATTTGGAGTCCATATATTCGGAGGCGGAAACGCTGATTTCCGAAGAACGGTTTGACGAAGCCGAAGAAACATTAAAAAGGATCGAGGATTCGAATTATAAAGATACGGCGGCATTACTGCTTTTGTGTGATGCTCATAGAGATTATTCCGTCGGAAAGCCTTTGGAAGCATACGATACAATGCAAGAAGTTAAATTTCTACATCAGTCCCCGGAATCTTTAAAAAGTATACAGGCATTCGAAAGTCTCTTAGAAAAGGAATATAAAAAATATACCGATAAGCTTGCCGATGAATATGCTGAAAGCATGAGGCAGGAATATGAGAATAAACTCAAGCAAGGTGTTCCTTTTGTGGGAATGTTAGAAGCAAGGATCGGGGATACTTCGCTCGGAAGTCCCTCGGATGAAGTACGGCATAATCCGGAAATGAAAAATGGAGAGAGTTATACTGCAAATCTTTACGATTTTTATGATGGTGAGGATCTGATCTTTACTGCCAGATGTGTGAACGGCGTTGTTACAGAGGTATGGGACGAACGTGACAATCCTGTTAAACCGTATGTTCCTGATGGAAATTACACATCCCCGGCAGAGCCAAGCGTCGATGGATTTTCGGATCCCGAAGACTTCTATGATTGGTACCGGGACGATTTCTTTGATTATTATGACGCCGAGGATTATTATTATGAGCATGGCGGAAGGTGATGAGAAATCTGCAGCTTACGCCGTCGCTAACTTTTTAATGCAAATTAGAAAATGAGTGGTATACTATAATTTATAATGAAAGACAGATTACTGGAACGGAGGCTGCCTATGAATATCAATAATATCAATTTTACATCTTTTATGCGTGTGGCAGAGGCAGGCAGCTTTAACAAGGCGGCAGAAGATCTGCACATAACCTCCACCGCGCTGATCAAGCAGATCAATCTGTTGGAAAGCGATCTGGAAATACGGCTTTTTGATCGGACACATAGAGGCATTACGCTGACAAAAGCGGGCGAGTCGCTTTATAAAGATGCGAAGTACATTACGGAATATTGCA
>CANRMC010000184.1 GCA_947631605.1 uncultured Lachnospiraceae bacterium | reverse complement strand
AAAGGCCAAAGAGAAAGAAAGACAGTAATAGATGAAGCGACATTAGAAGTATTAAGAAGGTATTATGTAACCAAAAGAGAAGAAAATAATGAGTATTTGTTTAGTCGAAAAAGTTATAAGGGATATGTAAGTGCCGATGAAATAACAAGAAAATTGCAAAAATATTTGAATGGACTAGGAATGAAATATACAATGCATGATTTTCGAAGAGTGTTTGCAACAGTAATGTATGAAGCAGGAGTGGAAATAGTAGCAATAAAAAGATATCTAGGACATGATAGTATCGAAACAACCATGAAGTACATCAATATTGAAAAATATGAACAAAAAAAAGAAGTTTCACCCATCAACGAAATATTAAGCAAAACTTCTTGGGGTGTATAATGCAAAAAATTCAAGAAATAATAAAGAATTCAATGCAAAAACACAAGTATAATAATAACATAACAAAAGCATTAAATCAAATAGAAATGTGTCATACAAAACAATTAGGGTACTTAATGATAAAATGTCAAAATTGTGAACATCAAGAATTGATAACAAAATCATGTCGAAATCGGAATTGTCCACTTTGCCAAAAATCATCACAAGAAAAATGGATAAATAAATGGCTAAAAGCAATGCTGGATTGTAAGTATTATCATATAGTGGCAACAATACCAGATGAGTTGTATCAAATAACGTATGAAAATCAAAAAATAATGTATAAAATAATACAAAAAGCAAGTGCCCAAGCAATAATAAAGATATGTAAGGATGAAAAATATATAGGGGGCAAACCAGGGATATTGCAAATACTGCATACATGGACTCAAAAAATGTTGTATCATCCGCATTGTCATATGTTGGTAACAAGTGGTGGAATTAAAGATGATGAATGGGTAGATGCTAAAAATGAGAAATATTTATTTCCAGTTAAGGTATATTCTCTAGTGTATCGAGGAATGTATATTCAAGAATTGCAAAAAGTACGAAAAAAATTAAAGTTTAGTAAAAAAACGAAGGAATATAAGAACGATGCAAATTGGGAAAAACTAATAAAAGAGTTGTATAAAAAAGAATTTGTAACATATATAAAAGAGCCATATGAAGAACCAAAAACAGTAATGGATTATTTTGGCAGATATGCATATCGAGTAGCAATAACGGAAAGTAGAATAATAAGTTATGAAAATGGTATAGTTAAGTTTAAATATCATGATCGAAAAGATGGAAATAAAGAAAAAATAGAAGAAATAAGTGATGAAAAATTTGTTGAACGATTTGTGATGCATATATTGCCTAAAGGCTTTCGAAAAATAAAAGCATATGGAATATTTGCAAATGCATATCGCGAAGAAAGAATAGAGAAAATTAAAAAAGTCATCAGTAAAATACGGAATCGGATAATCGAGTTTGTAAGAAAAGAAGTATTTAAGAAGTGTTGTTCAAAATGTGGAAGTGAAGATATTGAGATAATTTTAATAGCTCATCGATATGAAGTGCCAACCTGATGTCAATAAAGATCTCTAGAAAAGGAATAAAAAAAGACAATAAAAGTTGTTTACTCTTTGGCGTGGAAAAAAAGAGTGAAAAAAGAGAAAAATTGGAGGTAAAAGATGAAAAATGCAAGATTGAGATAAAATTTGGAGTGTCAAAGGGGGAGAAAAAATCAATTACTTTACCCAAGGAGAAAAAAGGTACCAATCGCTGGGCAATTTCGAACAAAATGGGCTTTAACAAAAATGAGTGTCATTAGACACTTAAAAAAATTTTTGAAAAATTTTTGTTAAAACCCTTGATTTTTTTGTACGAAATCGCTACGCGATGGTGAAAAAAACACCTTAGGGTGTTTTTTTCTTTACCTTAGCAAAGCAGAAAATACTTGAAAGTTATAAAAAAATCTATATAATAACCTAACTGGGGGAATTTATGAATAGAGAAGTTTATAACAATTTGGAAAAAATGTTAGAAATTGAGAATAAAAGTGCAATAACTTTTATGAGATATGCGAAAGCAGTAGGAGAAATGGAGATTTATTTTAATGGAAAAAGTTTAAAAAAACTAAGTGATGAGGAAATAGGAGAGTATGCTTATTATTTGCATAAGAACACAAAATCAGCGAGAACATATAATAGCAAAATTGCTGCCATAAGATATACATATAGAAAAGCAATAAAAAGAAGTGTCGCGGATTGTTATTTACCACTTAAAAGGAATAATAAAAAAACAGAAAGAATAATACCAAGTAAAGAAGAAATGGTAAAGATAATAACGAAATGCGAAGATTTAGAGTTGTTAAGTATTATAATGCTAGCGGCAGGAAGTGGTTTAAGACGAACCGAAATAGCAACATTAAAAGTAACAGATATAATTAAAGGAAGAAATACAATATCAGTAATAGGTAAAGGACAAAGAGAAAGAAAGACAGTAATAGATGATTCAACATTAGATGTTTTAAGAAAATATTATGTAACAAAAAGAGAAGAAAATAATGAGTATTTGTTTAGTCGAAAAAATTATAAAGGATATGTAAATGCGGATGAAATAACAAGGAAATTGCGAAAATATTTAAATGGACTAGGAATGAATTATACATTGCATGATTTTCGAAGAGTGTTTGCAACAGTAATGTATGAAGCAGGAGTGGAAATAGTAGCAATAAAAAGATATCTA
>CANRMC010000183.1 GCA_947631605.1 uncultured Lachnospiraceae bacterium | reverse complement strand
TCATTTTCAGAACCTTCATAATAATTGTGCACAGTGGCAATAAACCATTCTTCTCCCTTATAATAAAGATAAACTAAACCGTTTCCATCGGTTCCCCAATAAGAATTTTCATGTTCCTTCCAAGTCCATTCCTCTCCAAGATCAGCAAGCGGAGTTGGGATTTCAAATGTCTGTCCTTTGATAACAATGCTTTTTCGTATCCGCTCCATATCAAAACCTTTTTCTTCCTCTGTTTGAGACGCTTCAGGCTCATTTGCAGTACTGCTGTCTGTCTGTTTACTGCATGCCGTTACACAAAATATCAGCATGAGTGATGACAGAATTAACAATATTTTTCTTTTCACCAATACCCCTCCTTCTTTGACTGTCAGATTCATTTATTATTTACATGATCCAACAGTTCGCTATATTCTTTTTTTACCGTCGACATTTTCCCTTAGAATAATGGTAATCGACATTCTCTACTCCAAACATTTAATTATTTTCATTTTCCGGTTCAACATAATAAGAAATTGTCACCTTTGTTACAATATCATTCTCATCAACGCCTATTGTCAACCCTTGTTCTCTTGCAGGTCCCAAGCCCACATTATGATCTACAGTTCCGTAACGATAACTGCCTGTTCTCTCAGATATTTCTACCGGCTCACCATATTTATCTACAACATCCTGTCTTGTCGACTCAAGCGGTACCAGTCCGTCTATAGAACAATCTGACGTCCTGATCGTCAGATTATAAATGATCCCTTCATTTTCAGAACCTTCATAATAATTGTGCACAGTGGCAATAAACCATTCTTCTCCCTTATAATAAAGATAAACTAAACCGTTTCCATCGGTTCCCCAATAAGAATTTTCATGTTCCTTCCAAGTCCATTCCTCTCCAAGATCAGCAAGCGGAGTTGGGATTTCAAATGTCTGTCCTTTGATAACAATGCTTTTTCGTATCCGCTCCATATCAAAACCTTTTTCTTCCTCTGTTTGAGACGCTTCAGGCTCATTTGCAGTACTGCTGTCTGTCTGTTTACTGCATGCCGTTACACAAAATATCAGCATGAGTGATGACAGAATTAACAATATTTTTCTTTTCACCAATACCCCTCCTTCTTTGACTGTCAGATTCATTTATTATTTACATGATCCAACAGTTCGCTATATTCTTTTTTAACCGTCGATATTTTCCCTTAGAATAATGGTTATCGACATTCTCTACTCCAAACATTTAATTATTTTCCGGTTCAACGTAATATGTGATTGACACTTCTGTTACAATATCATTTTCGTCAATGCCCATTGAAAGACCTTGCTGCTTCATTGGTCCCAAACCTGCATCATGATCTATAGTCCCATATCGATAAAAATGAGGATAATCACCAGTCCTTGTGAATATTTCTACCGGCTCGCCATATTTATCTACAACATCCTGTCTTGTTGACTCAAGCGGTACCAGTCCGTCTATAGAACAATCTGATGTATCGATCGTCAGATTATAAATGATTCCCTCATTTTCAGAACCTTCATAATAATTGTGCACAGTGGCAATAAACCATTCTTCTCCCTTATAATAAAGATAAACTAAACCGTTTCCATCGGTTCCCCAATAAGAATTTTCATGTTCCTTCCAAGTCCATTCCTCTCCAAGATCAGCAAGCGGAGTTGGGATTTCAAATGTCTGTCCTTTGATAACAATGCTTTTTCGTATCCGCTCCATATCAAAACCTTTTTCTTCCTCTGTTTGAGACGCTTCAGGCTCATTTGCAGTACTGCTGTCTGTCTGTTTACTGCATGCCGTTACACAAAATATCAGCATGAGTGATGACAGAATTAACAATATTTTTCTTTTCACCAATACCCCTCCTTCTTTGACTGTCAGATTCATTTATTATTTACATGATCCAACAGTTCGCTATATTCTTTTTTTACCGTCGACATTTTCCCTTAGAATAATGGTAATCGACATTCTCTACTCCAAACATTTAATTATTTTCATTTTCCGGTTCAACATAATAAGAAATTGTCACCTTTGTTACAATATCATTCTCATCAACGCCTATTGTCAACCCTTGTTCTCTTGCAGGTCCCAAGCCCACATTATGATCTACAGTTCCGTAACGATAACTGCCTGTTCTCTCAGATATTTCTACCGGCTCACCATATTTATCTACAACATCCTGTCTTGTCGACTCAAGCGGTACCAGTCCGTCTATAGAACAATCTGACGTCCTGATCGTCAGATTATAAATGATCCCTTCATTTTCAGAACCTTCATAATAATTGTGCACAGTGGCAATAAACCATTCTTCTCCCTTATAATAAAGATAAACTAAACCGTTTCCATCGGTTCCCCAATAAGAATTTTCATGTTCCTTCCAAGTCCATTCCTCTCCAAGATCAGCAAGCGGAGTTGGGATTTCAAATGTCTGTCCTTTGATAACAATGCTTTTTCGTATCCGCTCCATATCAAAACCTTTTTCTTCCTCTGTTTGAGACGCTTCAGGCTCATTTGCAGTACTGCTGTCTGTCTGTTTACTGCATGCCGTTACACAAAATATCAGCATGAGTGATGACAGAATTAACAATATTTTTCTTTTCACCAATACCCCTCCTTCTTTGACTGTCAGATTCATTTATTATTTACATGATCCAACAGTTCGCTATATTCTTTTTT
>CANRMC010000182.1 GCA_947631605.1 uncultured Lachnospiraceae bacterium | reverse complement strand
GATAAGTTGCTTCCGATGGGATGAGCGTAATTTCAGGCAGATGTTCCTTCAGATAAGCTGCGGCAGACAGTTTATTGTTAAATAGATAGCTTCGCAGTTCATCCAGCCAGGACCCGCCTTTTGTGAATGAAGCAATTGCGGCGGGAATAGCGAAGGCGTTAGGCTCGGCTACTTCATCTGTGTTCAGTCCACGCCACACTTTGTGGCGGAGCACAGCGTCCGGAACACAGACTGCCGCCGTCTGGATACCCGCCAGATTGAAGGCTTTTGTAGGTGAGATACAGGTGATGCTGTTCTTCTTACATTCTTCGTTTACAGAAGCAAAGGGAATGTATTCCCTGCCGGGATTCGTGATATCGCAATGGATTTCGTCCGAAACCACGAGTACATGATATTTTGCCGCCAGTCTTCCGATTTCAGCCAGTGTATCTTTCTGCCAGATCTTTCCGCCCGGATTCTGTGGATTGCAGAGGAACATCATTGTGGTCTGAGGAAGCGACAACTTGGATTCTAAATCGGCGAAGTCGACGAAGTATCCTTCTTCATTTAAAAGAAGCGGACATTCCAACACATTTCTCCCGTTATTTTGTATGGAATTAAAAAAAATATTATAGACAGGCGTCTGAATCAGAATATTTTCCCCAACGGTTGTCAGTTTTCGTACAATCGAGGACAATGCGGGAACTACCCCTGTACAGAAGATAAGCCAGTCTTTTTCCATATGAAAGCCGTGCCGTGTCTCCCACCAGTTCTGAATTGCGGCATACCACTCATCAGGAACAAGGGAATACCCGAAAATGCCATGTGAAAGACGCTCCTGAAGGGCGCTCTGGATTTCCGGCGCCGTTCGAAAGTCCATATCGGCGACCCACATGGGAAGTTCCTGCTCCGGAACGTCCCATTTTATGGAATCTGTATATCGTCTGTTGACGGCGGTATCAAAGTCATACATGATCAGCAGACCTCCTTACAGATTTTGTCGCGGCAGACTATGATGGTCTTTGAAGGATCGATCTTATCCTTTTCGATGATAAGTTTTTCAATGTGATCGGCTGTAATGGAACCGCCGGAAGGATTCATGACGCTGTCAATAGAGCCTTTGATATCTGCGTCGACGGTTGAATATTCAAACGCCAGCGTGGTATTCAGCAGTTTGCAGTTTTTCATCACAAGGTTATCGATATAACACATGCCTTGAAGACTTTCGACCGTACAGTTGACCAGCGTCAGATTTTTTGCATTCCATCCCAGATATTCACCGGAGATAAAAGAATCATAAACGGTAACGTTTTCACTGTTCCAGAACGCGTCTTTGGAAAGCAGCTTGGAGTGATGGATATTAACATTTTTCGCTCCGTCGAAGGAATAGTTGCCATATAGAGTAAGGTGATCAATTTTCATATCCTCGGAATTCATGGCGAAGTAATCCCCTGTTGCGGTAATCTGCTGCATGCTGACGCCTTTACAGTTCCACAAGGTTTCGGACGCATTCGGAAATGACACATTTTTTAAGCTGACATCTGTGCAGCGGCGAAAATTTTTTGGGGCTTCAATCTGGGAGTCCTCCACAGTGATGTGATTGGTATACCATACCCCGGCTCTTGCCATTTCAAACCATGTGCAGTCTTTGGCATATATATTATTTGAGTACCAAAGCGGATATTTCCACTTAAACATACATCCGAACAGACGGATATCGGATGTTTCTTTTAACGGAGATTCCCCGTCTGTAAACGTACAGTCCCATAAATTGAGATTGTGCTCTCCAAATAACGGTCGTTCGCCGATATAATATCCCTGTCTGATCTCTTTCATTGTGCTACCTCCTGTATGTTTTTTTGGGCTGCCTCATGTTCCATCCGGTAGACCAGATAATCAAGGCAGTCAATACGGGCTTTGCTTTTATGCAGCGCTTCTAAGAGCAGCTTTCTGTGCTTTTCCAGAACCAGCAGTGCCTGACGGGTGTGACCGCTTTTCCAGTACAAGAGAAAACTGTCTATGTCTGCTTCGGCACATCCGGCGTCCTTTAGATTTTGGATGATGTTATCAATATCATTGTTTTCGTTCATGTTCTCACCGTCCGTTTCTTATTTATCATTATATGAAACATAGATATTTATAGCAAATACTTATGAAGAATATATTATCATGCTTTAAAAGCATAATAAAATATGTTATATTGAGAAAAGGAGGCGAATAAAAATGGAATTGCGGGTTTTGGAATACTTTCTTGCAGTAGCAAGAGAACAGAATATATCGAGAGCGGCGGAGTATCTGCATCTTACGCAGCCGACGCTTTCCAGACAACTGAAAAATCTGGAAGAGGAATTCGGAAAACAGCTTTTGATCCGTGGAAAGCGTAAGGTGACACTGACCGAAGACGGCATTTATTTCCGAAAACGGGCAGAGGAGATCGTCAGTCTTGCAAACCGGACGGAAGCGGAATTGAAAAGTGCGAATGACAGTATAACCGGCGATATTTATATCGGCGCCGGAGAGACGGATGCGATCCGGCATATCGCAAGGGTTGTCCGGAAGCTTCAGGAAGAATATAGGGGAGTTGGATTTCATATTGTAAGCGGCGATACGACAGACCTCACGGAACGGCTGGATAAGGGCCTGTTTGATTTCTGCCTTTTAATGGGAAATCTGGATACTTTGAAATATAACTATATTGAGCTCCCATTTCGGGACCGCTGGGGCGTCCTCATGCGGAAAGACGCGCCGCTTGCGAAGCAGACGGCGGTTCGGGCGGAAGATTTATGGG
>CANRMC010000181.1 GCA_947631605.1 uncultured Lachnospiraceae bacterium | reverse complement strand
CACAAAAATACTTATTCAAGAGAAAGTGCCGACGTCAGGTTACATCAACTATAAGAAATACGGTCAGTTTGCAAAGATTTACGAAAATGCACCTGCGGAAAAGGCTTATGCATGGAATATCCGAGCGGTCAGCGACATTTTGAAAGACGAGACTTATATAGGGAATTCTGTTCACGGCAAGCAGACGAATATCTCTTACAAGAATAAGAAGTCGATTCGCCGACCAGAAAGTGACTGGTTCCGCGTTGAGAATACCCATGAGCCTATTATTTCCAAAGACGTTTTCAATCAAGTCCAGAAACAAATTGCAAGCCGCAGAAGAGCTATGAAGTCGGGTAAAACACAGATTTTTGCGGGACTTGTTAAATGTGCGGACTGCGGTTGGTCGTTAAGTTATGCTGAACGAGCATACAAGACTTGCTCAACGGGATTCTTTAACTGCTCACAGTTTCGGAAGCTCGGAAAAGTCGGTGGAAGATGTTCTGCACACTACATCAGGGATGATACGCTTTATGCTTACGTTCTTGCAAGGTTGCAGGATTGGATTTATCAAGCGCATACCGATGAAAAGCAACTTCTCTCAAAGCTGCTCAACTCAAGCGATAAAGAAGCAGCAAAAACCCATAAGAAACAGTCTGCCAAGCTTGCCAAGTCGGAGAAACGCAAGACAGAGGTTGATCGGCTTTTCGTCAAGCTCTATGAGGATTGGACATCTGAGCGTATTACTGAGTACAACTTTAAAATGCTATCACAGAAGTATCAGGCAGAGCAACAAGAGTAGTTGAAAAAATTGAAAAGCTCAAGTCCGAACTTGCGACAGAAAAGCAGACCACTGCCGACGCTGAAAAGTGGATTGCTTTGATAAAGCAGTATTCCAAGCCGACCGAACTGACCGCTGAAATGCTCAACACACTGATTGAAAAGATAGTCGTGCATGAAGCAGTTAAAGATCATGACGGCACCAGAACGCAAGAAATTGAAATATTTTACCGATTCGTAGGTAAAATTGATTAAAACACATATGCACGTCTTTAAGTTTGTTAAACGGGGAGGGGGTACGGGGGAGGGGGTACTTCAAATAGCATGAGCCACGAAGTGGCGAATACCTCTTTTCCATGGGTCGGGCCGCGAGCGTTGATAAAAAGTCATCTCAATAACCTTTAGGTTTTGAGATGACTTTTCCCGACAAAGTGCGGGCGGGCACGCCCCCTCCTTGAGGAGGTGGTAGGGGGAGGTGAGCTAAAATAGCATGAGCCACGAAGTGGCGAATACCTTTTACCCGTGCGGTGAAGGAGGGTTCGTAAAAAGCCACTTCATAATCCTTGTAGGATTTGAAGTGACTTTTTACTTTGACGTGCTCGGCTTTCCAAGCGTCCCCCCAAGAAAGAACCCGGTGCAGGTGATTTAAAATAGCATGAGCGCGTAGCGCGAATACCTTTTAATAGGGCAGTGGAGGGCCGGGCTTTTTTTATTTTATGTCACGGGGAAAAGATTTTTAATTTACCGGAGTGTTCGGGTAAAAATCCCCATCAGAATCCCCAAGGATTCGATGAGGATTTCATGAAAGGCTTAGGCGAAGCACACTGCCCATCCCCAAAAATAGCCGGTGCAATCGCCTCAAATAAAATACCCCACGCCGGTGGCGACTCCCTTTTGCAAGCGCGCAGCCAAAGCCTCCCTCAATAAAACTCCTACCTACTCTACCCCTCTTCCGCACTCTCCCCCTTTATCCCGTCCCGTCAGGGCCCTCCCCCTCTTTTATCCTGCAAGCTATCTTTCTCGCAGCGCTCATGATAAACTCCGAGTTGACGATCTTTCCGCTGTTTTGGCAGACCCGCGCCCCCAAAACCTGGAAAACGTCCTCGACGGCGCCGAGGTCGAAAGCGGCCTCGATGGCGCTTCTTATGCAGCGCTCGACCCTCGCCGGAGTGGAGCCGTGGAGCCTTGCGGTCTCGACATAGATGTCCTTTGTGAAGCTGAGCCTGCGCCTGCTGAGCTGTCCGTCGATACAAAGCCCAATCGCCGTGACGAGATATGAATACCCGCTCAGGTGCGACGGAACTCTCATATTGTCAAGAATTTCCATGATCATGCTGTCCCTATTCATATGTCATATCACCCCGAAATGTAATTTTTTAGGCGAACTTTATTATAGTATCACGATAAAATTTTTGCAGTCGAAATTTGTCGAATTTTTATGCGCTTTCCATAACTTTGACAGTTTGCATAAAATTCACATTTTTTATGATTATTATATCATGCAAAATGGAAAAGTCAAGTATCTTTATAATTTTTTACAGGGATTTTTAAGGACTATTTCTTGAATTTTGCAGCATTTTTCAGGACTGCCGCCGAGAGCCATGCCGAAAAAATTCCGAGCAACGCCCCGGCGAGCACGTCGGAGGGGTAGTGGACGTAAAGATACATCCTTGAGAATGAAATCCCGACCGCAAGTATAACGGCGGGCAGGAAGAACCCCGAGCCCGAAAATCCCAGGCCCGCCGCCACCGCGAAGGACGACCCGGCGTGTCCCGACGGAAACGAGAAGTCTGAAAGAGGCGGTATCAGCAGCGTTATCTCGGGGTTTACCGTGTACGGCCTCGGCCTTGCGAAAATATTTTTCAGAATAAGATTGCAGAGTATAAATTCCAAAAGAAGCGCCGAAGCCGCATAAATCCCGCTTTTTCGGGTCTTTTTAAAGCACAGAAGCATAAGGACTGATACTATCCATATCCACCCGCCGTTTCCCAAAAACGACAGGAAAATCATTGCCGAGTCCAAAACCCCGC
>CANRMC010000180.1 GCA_947631605.1 uncultured Lachnospiraceae bacterium | reverse complement strand
GGAAGGGTTAAAAGATACGCCGGAACGGGTTGCCCGTATGTATGAAGAAGTATTTGCGGGAATCCAGTATTCCAACGATGAAATCGCAGAGATGTTCAACAAAACGTTTGAGGCGCCAAAATGCGGGAATGATGAAAATGATATGGTATTTGTCAAGGATATAGAAGTATTCAGCTATTGCGAGCACCATATGGCGCTGATGTATGACATGAAAGTCAGCGTTGCTTATATCCCGAAAGGAAAGGTGATCGGACTCAGCAAGATTGCCAGAATTGCGGATATGGCGGCAAAAAGGCTGCAATTACAGGAACGGCTCGGCTCGGATATTGCATATATCATGCAGAAGGTTACAGGCTCTGAGGATGTGGCGGTTCTGATCGAAGGCAGCCATAGCTGCATGACAGCGAGAGGAATTAAAAATGTACCGGCAAGAACGGAAACTATCACGCTCCGCGGGGCTTTTCAGGAAGACGACACATGGAGAAACAGGCTTCTTATGATGGCGCATAAATAGATCTGCGGGAGGACGAAAGAATGAAGAAGAAAGAAAAAGCATTAGTGGTTCTGAGTGGCGGACAGGACAGTACGACCTGTCTTCTGTGGGCGCGGAAAGAATATGAGGAAGTATTTGCGGTTTCTTTTGATTATAATCAGAGACATAGGAAAGAACTGGAATGTGCAAAAGCAATCTGCGGGGAATTTCATGTATCACATAAGATCCTTGATCTCACCCAGTTAAATGAGCTGGCGCCGAACTCCCTTACCAGAGCGGATATCAAGGTAGATGAGGATGCGCCGGAGCAGGGGACGCCGAATACATATGTAGAAGGAAGAAATATGCTGTTTCTTACTTATGCGGCGGTGTATGCCAAAGGTCTGGGGATACGGGACATCATCACAGGCGTTTCCCAGAGTGATTTTTCCGGTTATCCGGATTGCAGGAACGTATTTATCAAATCCCTCAACACCACCCTGAATCTTGCCATGGAATATGAATTTGAAATCATTACGCCGCTTATGTGGCTGGATAAAGAAGAAACATGGGAGATGGCGGATCGTCTGGGCGGATTGGAGATCGTTCGGGACAGGACGCTCACCTGCTATAACGGAATCATGGGCGAAGGGTGCGGACATTGTCCGGCATGTAAATTAAGAAGAAACGGTTATCTGCGTTATATGGAGAGAAAGCAGAACGGTTGAGTGATCGATAAAGGAGTTAAGCCATGAAGAAAATGCTGTTCGTGATTAACCCGAAAGCTGGTCGTACCACGATAAAAAGTTCATTGTTTGAAATGCTGAATATGTTTTCAAACGGCGGCTATATGATAGAGGTATATACCACGAAAGGTCCGGGGGACGCTGCAAAATATATCAACCGGTTCGGCAGGCGGTATGACCTAGTAGTCTGCGCCGGCGGAGACGGAACGCTGGACGATACAGTGACAGGCGTGATGAAGCTGGCGAGACGAACGAAGAAAATGCTTCCGATCGGATATATTCCATGCGGCTCCACCAATGATTTTGCCAGAAGCCTGCGTATAAGCAGGGAGCCTGTAGAGGCGGCGAGAGATGTATTGGAAGGAGACGCCGTACCGATTGATATTGGAAGGATTGCAAATCATTATTTTGCGTATATTGCCGCATTCGGCGCATTTACGGACATTTCGTATTCAACGCCGCAGAAACTGAAAAATATGCTGGGACACTCCGCTTATATACTGGAGGTCTTTAAGAAGCTCACCAGCCTGAAAACATATAAGATCCGGGCGGATTTTGACGGCAGGGTGGCAACCGGCGAATATATTTACGGACAGATCACAAACTCTCTGTCTGTAGGAGGATTCCGGACGATCGGCACAAAGCATATGTCATTCTGTGACGGAAAGTTTGAATGTCTGCTGATCAGGAAACCGGATAATGTGGCAGAATTTCAAAAGATCATCAATTCCATTCTGACGAACGACCTGAGTCAGGAGCTGATCGTTTATGAGAAAGCTTCCCATATCTTAATTGAAGGACAGGAAGAAATTCCATGGACCGTAGACGGTGAATTTGGCGGCAATCTGAGAAAGGCTGATATTTTCAATCTGAAAAAGGCGGTTTCCCTTGTTTTATATGATAAATCCAATTATGTTGATCTGCCGGATTATGAATAGGAGGCGCAGACAACATATATAATGCAGGCTATCATCTTGTGGAGTTTGATACAAGGCCAAGGAAAAATTGAAAAGTGCGCCTTTGCGGTATATGTTGCTGATGGCTGAAAGTTGAGGTGTGTTATGGTTAGAGAAATTAGAGAAAAAGAATTGCGTGAGTTGTTGGAATTGTATTTATTTCTGCATGAAGAATCCGTCCCCGAAAATACGGAATATTTGATGAATACATGGAAAGGCATTATCAGCGATAAAAATCACCATATTATCGTTAAAGTAATCGGCGAAAAAATTGTTTCTTCCTGCGTATGCGTGATCATTCCCAATTTGACAAGAAATATAAGACCTTATGCTTTGGTTGAAAATGTTGTTACCCACAAAGATTTCAGAAAAAAGGGATATGCGACGGAATGTTTGAATTATGCGAAGGGGATTGCAGAAAGAGAAAATTGTTATAAAATGATGTTGCTTACCGGATCAAAAAATGATTCGACTTTGCAATTTTACAGTAATGCGGGATATAACAGTACAGATAAGACTGCTTTCATTCAATGGCTGAACTAGATTTAAATTTGTTTTGATATAATCTTGCAGAGTTTGATACAAAGCCGAGGAATAATTGAAAAGTGCGCCTTTGCGGTGTAATTTCCGCTTGC
>CANRMC010000179.1 GCA_947631605.1 uncultured Lachnospiraceae bacterium | reverse complement strand
TCCGTATATCCTCATCACCGATAAGAAGATTTCCAATATTCAGGAGATCCTGCCGCTTCTGGAGCAGATCGTACAGGGCGGACAGAAACTCCTCATTATCGCAGAGGATGTAGAGGGCGAGGCGCTCACTACATTGATCGTAAATAAACTTCGTGGAACATTTTCCGTTGTTGCTGTCAAGGCTCCGGGCTATGGCGATAGAAGAAAGGATATGCTTCAGGATATCGCAATCCTTACCGGCGGTACCGTTATTTCCGAGGAACTGGGTTATGACCTGAAGGAAGCAACTCTGGATATGCTTGGACGTGCAAAGAGCGTAAAAGTAACCAAGGAGAACACAGTCATTGTAGACGGCGAAGGCACAAAGGAAGATATCAGCGCAAGAGTTGCACTGATCAAGACGCAGCTTTCCGAGACAACTTCTGATTTTGATAAGGAGAAACTTCAGGAGAGACTTGCAAAACTCGCCGGCGGCGTTGCCGTTATCCGCGTAGGCGCTGCTACCGAGACGGAAATGAAAGAAGTAAAGCTTCGTCTGGAGGACGCATTAAATGCAACCAGAGCAGCCGTTGAAGAAGGTATTATCGCAGGCGGCGGTTCCGCATACGTGCATGCAACAAAGAAGGTTGCCGAATTTGCAGATACCTTATCCGGTGATGAGAAGACCGGCGCTATGATCGTATGCAAGGCTATGGAAGCTCCGCTTTACCATATCGCTGCAAACGCAGGTCTGGAAGGCTCCGTTATCATCAATAAAGTAAAAGAATCCAAAGTCGGCGTAGGCTTTGACGCTTACAAGGAAGTATATGTTGATATGATCGAATCCGGTATCATCGATCCTGTAAAGGTTACAAGAACCGCACTTCAGAACGCAACGTCTATCGCTTCCACACTGCTGACAACCGAGTCTGTTGTTGCAGATATCAAGGAAGACGCACCTGCTATGCCGGCAGGCGGAATGGGCGGCGGCATGGGTATGATGTAAGCCCTACCGATTGCTGATAAAATAAAAAGCATTGCAGAGATTTCTCTGTATGGATATGACAGTATAATATGTAATGAATGGCGCAGTTCCGGATTGGGGCTGCGCTGTTTTCTTTCAAAGGTTATAAAAAGTTTAGATAAAAATAGCTGTAAATAGCTTTTAATATTTTGTATAATGATACAAGTTATGCTATACTTTCAGATATGGTAAATTTAATAAACAAGAAAAAAATTAGAAATCGGAATGAAGAATATGGAAATAACAATCTCAGAACAGAAAATAAAAGAATTGATACGATCGGCGCTTGCTGTCAGGGAAAATGCTTATGTGCCTTATTCCGGATTTATGGTAGGAGCTGCGCTTCTTACGGAAGACGGAAATGTGATTACGGGCTGTAATGTAGAAAATGCGTCCTACGGCGCAGCTTTATGTGCGGAACGGAATGCAGTCGGAAAGGCTGTGAGCATGGGATATCGGAATTTTCGGGCAATCGCGATCGCAGGCGGAATGAAAGACGGGATTTCTGACTATACTTATCCATGCGGTATCTGCAGGCAGGTGCTTGCAGAATTTGCGGGAGATACCGATCTGATCGTGATTTCGGCAAGGTCGAAGACGGATTATAAGATTATTTCGCTGTCGGAGCTTCTGCCCGAAGCGTTTTCGGCAAAAGATATTTCAGTAAACACATAAGAGAAATAAATAAGAAGAAAATATGATCAAGAAATAGAAAAGAGGTATGAAACTTGAGCGGATTGAAAGAATTGGAAGCATATCAGGTAGTACAGGAACAAAGGCTGCCGGAGGTAAACGGAATCGGGTATGTGCTGGAGCATAAAAAGACGAAAGCAAGGGTTCTGGTTGTAGAAAATGACGATACAAATAAAGTATTCAGTATCGGATTCCGGACGCCGCCGAATGACAGCACAGGCGTGCCGCATATTATTGAACATACAGTTCTCTGCGGTTCTGAGAAATTTCCGGTGAAAGATCCTTTTGTGGAGCTTTGCAAGGGCAGTCTGAATACATTTCTGAACGCGATGACCTATTCCGATAAGACCGTCTATCCAGTGGCAAGCTGCAATGATAAAGACTTCCACAATCTGATGCATGTTTATCTGGATGCTGTTTTTTATCCGAATATTTATGAGAAAGAGGAAATCTTCCAACAGGAAGGCTGGCATTACGAACTCGAAGAACCGGACGGCGAACTTCAGATCAACGGCGTTGTCTATAATGAAATGAAGGGCGTTTATTCCTCAGCCGATCAGGTTCTTTACCGAAAGATTGAAACCTCCCTGTATCCGGATACGGCGTATGCCTATGATTCCGGTGGAACGCCGGAAGTGATTCCAAGTCTTACCAGAGAAGATTATCTGGATTTCCATAAGAAATATTATCATCCTTCCAACAGCTACATTTATCTGTATGGTAATATGGACGCAGTAAAGGAACTGGAATTTATCGATACGGAATATCTGAGCAGTTATGAGTATCAATATGTATCATCCGAGCTTACGGAACAGGAATGTTTTGACGCACCCCGCAGTTATCAGACGGAGTATTCCCTGTCCGAGTCGGAAGAACTGACGGACAATACATTTTTAAGTTATAACGTAGTGATCGGAAAGAGTACCGATAAATTGCTGACTACGGCATTTGATGTACTGGAATATGTGCTGCTTACGGCGCCGGGCGCACCGCTAAAAAAAGCGCTCATTGACGCCGGAATCTGCATGGATGTGGAGAGCGTTTATGATCCCGGAATCCTTCAGCCGTCGTTTTCGATCATAGCCCATAATTCCAATATTGAATCGCAGGAAACCTTTATCCGGATCATTGATGATACACTTATGCAGCTTGCCGACGAGGGGTTGAA
>CANRMC010000178.1 GCA_947631605.1 uncultured Lachnospiraceae bacterium | reverse complement strand
GTTCGGACATTACCGGATATCCATGGCAATCGCGTCGGCGGCGCATTCTATGGGATATATTCCATACTGGATGGACCTTAATTCCTACTCCCAGACGGCTTGCACGGGCGTTATCAGTTCCCAGAATGATCTGTATTCCCTGGGTTCCCGTATATCCGGAAAAAGCAAGGTATTTAATAAACTGGTATGGGAGCCGATGAATTATGAGGGCTTCCGAAAATTGACTTACAATGCGCAGGATCAGAAAAATGCAGAAATCATGGCGCCGGTTTACCGGAATGTTCCGCATGGGATACCGGTAGTCGCAACCCATGTTTGGCCGGCGCAGGCAGCGATCCACGCAGGAATGGAACATGTGGTAAATGCAATTCCGGACAACTGGCCGATGGCGCTGCACCTGGCGGAAGGAAGCCTGCATACGGTGCAGACACATTTTGCTTATCAGGGCTACAGGATATTAAACGGTATGCAGGGAAAAGACGTTTTAAAACCGATGCCGGCAAAGGATCTGGTATATACCGGACATTATATCGACCATGAGCTGGTCAGCAATATTGAAACCGACTGCGCGGCAAGAAAGAAACGGAAGGAAGATAAAAAGCCGATGCGGTTTCTGCTCACGATCGGAGGCGCAGGGGCGCAGAAGGAAATTTTCGCAGCTATTATTAAATATCTGCTTCCGGCGATCAAAAGGAAAAAGGCTGCGCTCTATGTAAATGTGGGTGATTATCGCGGCGTCTGGGAACAGTTGCTGAAAGAAATCCCGGGACTTTCGGATGTGGCGACCGAGCATTTCAATGACTGGGCGGAAACCAGAAGATTTGCAGAGGAAGCCCTGACCGGAGAAGTAGAAGGCGTTCATGGTTTCTGGCATGAAAATATCTTCGAGGCGGTTTACTGCACTAATCTTTTGATGCGGAGCTGCGATGTGCTGGTGACGAAACCAAGCGAACTCGCTTTTTATCCGGTTCCGAAACTCTTTATCAAGCGTGTCGGCGGACATGAACAGTGGGGCGCCATTCATTCGGCGGAACTGGGCGACGGTACTTTGGAATGTGAGGATATACCGCATACATTACAAATGCTCCGTCTGTTCATAAAAGAAAAGGAACTTCTTTTCGATATGTGCGGAAATATTGTAAAGAATAAACAGGCAGGCGTTTATGACGGTGCGTATCGCGTCGTAGAGCTTGCGATGAAGAAGGATCGATAAGGGGGAAGTGATTATGAAATTAACGTTAAGGGAAAAGGCTTCCTACGGCCTGGGCGCTGTAGGAAAAGATATGGTGTATATGCTCTCGGCAAGCTATATCCTGTATTATTATCAGGATATTCTGGGAGTAAGCGCGGTTGCCATGGGAATCATACTAATGGCAGCCAGAGTATTCGACGCATTTAACGATCCTGTCATGGGAGTGATCGTTGCAAAGACAAGAACCCGTTGGGGAAAATTCCGCCCATGGCTTCTGATCGGTACTGTGCTAAATGCGGTGATCCTGGTTCTGATGTTTTCGGCGCCGCCTGCACTGGACGGAGCCGGTCTGGTGGCTTATGCAGCGATTACTTATATCCTGTGGGGAATTACCTATACAATGATGGATATTCCTTACTGGTCCATGATCCCGGCATTTACGGAAGGCGGAAAAGAAAGGGAAGGACTGACAACGCTTGCCCGTTCCTGTGCAGGCGTGGGTTCCGCCATTGTTACTATCATCACGATCCGCTGCGTTTTCGGACTCGGACAGGGAGATGAGCGGAAAGGTTTCCAATTGTTTGCACTGATCATAGCGGTTCTTTTCGTTATCTTTATTGCGGTAACCTGTCTGAATATCAAGGAGAAATCTACGGTAAATGTGGATTCTCCGTCAGTGGGACAGATGTTTCGGGCGCTGCTCGCAAATGATCAGGCTATGGCGATAGTAATTACTATCGTACTTATCAACTGCGCTGTTTATATTACTTCCAATCTGGTTATCTATTTCTTTAAATATGATTTTGGCGGCGCTGGCTGGTACAACAGTTATACCATTTTCAATACTTTTGGCGGGGCTGTCCAGATTCTCGCAATGATGCTGTTTTTCCCGGTACTGCGTAAGTTTATGAGTTCCATTCGGGTATTTTATGTCTGCTTTGGAATGGCGGTGCTTGGATATATTTCTCTGCTTCTTCTGGCATTTACCAATATGTCGAGCGTATTTTTACTTTTCATACCGGCGTTCTTTATCTTTTCCGCAAACGGCATGCTTCAGGTGCTTACGACAGTCTTTCTTGCAAATACGGTTGATTATGGGGAGTTGAAGAATAACCGGAGAGATGAGAGCGTCATTTTCTCTATGCAGACCTTTGTGGTAAAGCTGGCTTCCGGCGTGGCAGCCCTGATCGCATCTATCTGCCTGAGTGTATTCCAGCTGAGTAATGATACTTCGGATACGAGCGCTGTAGTAAGCGACGTTGCAAATACTTCTGTGGTCGGACTTCGAATGACTATGACAGTCATTCCGATCATAGTGCTGTTGGTGGCTGTCTTTGTCTTCCATAAAAAGTATACCCTGACAGATGAAAAGGTAAAGGAAATCGCTACAAAAGTAAAGGCGAGACAGATGGCAGACGGGAACGATGGCTGGAACGGGGAATGGAAAGAGAACTGAAAAGAGAACTGAAAAGAGGAATGAAAATATGATTCGTCAAGAAGGAAATTTATTCGTATTGGATACCGCACATACCACCTATTGTTTCCGGATCCTTGAGACCGGACAGCCGGAACACCTGTATTATGGAAGAAAGATCAGGGTTGATATGGACGGCATGCAGGCGCTTACGGAAAAACATGCGTTTGCGCCGGGAAATACCAATGTCTATGACGCC
>CANRMC010000177.1 GCA_947631605.1 uncultured Lachnospiraceae bacterium | reverse complement strand
TACAGAATCGGGCGCGGGAATATATGGCGGAACAATATCTGAAAGATGATTACCAATATATGGCAGAAATCAATTCCATTACGCTTGGTCTCGAACAGATATACGGTGAAGACGGAAGCTGTATGCTGGTTCCGGCATGGGCGTTTTTCCAAGAGGATACCGAAAGTCTGTATTATACGAAATTTACATTGTGTACCATTAACGCAATCGACGGCAGTTATATAGAAATACAATAATGGTGGGACCTTGAATGGTTTTCTATAGACTGTGCAACAGGAGGAGATGAGATTCTATGGGAAAAGTGTGGAAAAGATATTTTCTAACCGGTATGTGCTTCGTGCTTCTTTTGTCCCTTACGTCCTGTGGTAAGAAAAAAGTGGACTATGTGGAACCGGATCCTGCTGCCGGTCAGACCTCTGCGGAAAGCGATGCGAAGAGTGAGTCCGAAATACCGCAGCGGGTGGAAGAAACCCTGACTTCTGACAACGGGAAAACAGTGATGAGTATTAACGCTGACGTGATCTACAATGAGAACGCAGAGGGGATACCGGTTGTGAAAGTCTCTCCGAAGTTTTATACAGAGGAGGATATGCAGCAGTATGCGGACCGGATATTTGATGAGGGAACAAAAAAAGTCTGGATGTCTCCTCAGTATCTTACAAAAAACGGTCTTTTGGAGCGAAAAAAGTATCTGGAAGAAGAACTGGAGAATTATACGGAAGAAGACGGTCATTATTATGACTGGCTGATCGGACAGTTATCCTTTACCGTACAGACGCTGGACGAATTTGAGGCTTCGGATGTGCAGAAGGATGAATGGGATAAGCCGGAATTTGCTGCTTATACATATTTAGACGAAAATGGAAACGAAACGACTACCTATTTGGACTGTGAGATTCAGGGAATGATCGATGGCAAACATTATATACTCCGTTTTAACAAAGATTTTCCGCGTATGATACTGAGCAGTCTGGATTTTACGTCAGCCGGCTATCAGGAAACAGGCACTAACAGTGTTTATGCAATAAACGGAAATTTATGCAGATATTCAAAAGAGGAAGCTGTGCAGATGGCGAGTGAACTTCTGGAACGGCTTGGGATCGAAGGTTTAGTTCCGGATATTATACTGGACGCCCAGCACCCTGCTGAAGAGGGAACGAGCACCCTTGTAGACGCATATATCATTTATTTTAAGCGAAGCGTAGGGGGAGTGACGGCGCTTGATTCGAGTGACAGAATGTATAGCGGATATATTACCTACGATAATGAAGGAAATGAGAGTATAGACTATGGATACGAATTGCTCCGCGTCTGTGTGACGGATGACGGAGTAATAGATATGAATTACCAGACGCCGCTACAGGTGGATGAGGTTACTACGGAGCAGGCAAGTCTGCTTCCCTTTGACGACATACAGAATCGGGCGCGGGAGTATATAACAGAACACTTATTGAAAGGCAGCCAATATACGGCTGAAATTAATTCCATTACGCTTGGTCTGGAACAGATATACGGTGAAGACGGAAGCTGTATGCTGGTTCCGGCATGGGCTTTTTTTCAGGAGGATAACGACGGTCTGACTTATAGTAAAGTTACGATGTGTACTATTAACGCAATTGACGGCAGTTATATAGAAATACAATAATGGTGGGACCTTGAATGGTTTTCTATAGACTGTGCAACAGGAGGAGATGAGATTCTATGGGAAAAGTGTGGAAAAGATATTTTCTAACCGGTATGTGCTTCGTGCTTCTTTTGTCCCTTACGTCCTGTGGTAAGAAAAAAGTGGACTATGTGGAACCGGATTCAGAATCCGGGCAGACTTCGGACGGAGCTGATCCGGAGAGCAGTATTCCGGAACATGTAAATGAGACAATAACTGCGGATTCAGGAGATTCCTATATTGAGATCGATGCGGATGTGATCATGAAAGAGGACAGCTATCCGGTTGCGACGCTGGCGTCAACTCCTTTTTCAGAAGAGGATATGACTTTTTATTCGGAACATATTTTTGACGCGGGAACTGCGGAGCTCTGGCAGGATACGGGATTTTTAACACAGGATTCACTTCTGGCAAGACAGGAGGAGTTGGAAGCGGAACTGAATTCCTTTTATACAGAAGCAGAACTGGAAGCATATAACGAAAAAGAAACGGTTGATTATACCGGTGATGAGTGGCTGTACAATCGTTTGTTATACGAAAAAGAATTGGTTGATTCCGAACTTACGGGTTATGAACAAACGGAAAACCGTCTTGTGCGGGAAAAACCGGAGTATTTGTATTTTACTTATTCCGATCCCTTCGGTAATGAGATCGCAGAAGGAAGCTGTATGTTCCGCGGCTGTATTGACGGAGAAAATGGTTACTCTTTATACTTTCATAAATATCAGGATTATACATCAATGACATTAGAAAACTGGCGGTATCCAAGCGGTTCTTATCTTTTCTTCGCACCGGAAAGTCCGGTTATGAAAAATGGAAACAGCTGTAAATATTCCATGGAAGAGGCAGAAGAGATGGCTTACGATTTTTTGGAGAAGATGGGAATTGAGGACTTCGCGGCGCTTCAGATATTAGATGCGAAAATATCTTTGGCAGGGGAAGAGACGGAAGAGATTCAGCCGGATACTTACTGCATTTTCTTTGAAAGGAGTATTGACGGAAAAACGACGTTATTTGAAAATAGTAATCTGGGAGACGGGACTATTGATGAAAGCGGAAATATGATCCTTCCTCAGGAAACGATAACCGTTATGATTGGAAATGACGGCATTGCACGTGTCGAGTATCGTTCTCCTATGCAGGTTGAAGAGATCACAACCGAGCAGGCGGATCTGTTACCGTTTGACAAGATACAGGAACGGGCAAGGGAGTATTTCAAGGAAATCTGTCTGTCAAGTGAAACTTCGTATACAGCTGCGATCAATACCATCGAACTTGGACTAGAACGGGTAAGCGG
>CANRMC010000176.1 GCA_947631605.1 uncultured Lachnospiraceae bacterium | reverse complement strand
GAAGCAATTCAAAAATGCTCACAAAAGACGTTATGACTGCATTTCGCGGCAGAGGTGATGAAGTTAAAATTTATCCTGTCTCCTTTAAGGAATATTATGCTTTTGCAGGCGGAGACAAATCTGACGCTTATGAGGAATACGCACTCTACGGCGGTATGCCGCTCGTGTTTTTCAAAAAAAGCGACGCAGAAAAAATAAACTACCTGAAGAGTCTGTTTTCGGAAGTCTACTTCAAGGATATCGCAGAGCGTTATAGTATTGAACTTCCCGATGTACTTGAAGAACTGACAGATGATCTGTGTTCCTCTATCGGCTCGCTTACAAACGCAAACAAAATAAAGAATACATTGAAGTCGGTAAAGAACATACAGGTTTCGGGTACAACTATCGCGAATTATCTGAACTACCTGACCGAATCCTTTATGTTCAGCAATGCGAAAAGATATGATGTAAAAGGGAAAAAGTATTTTGAATATCCTTCGAAATATTATTGCACTGACATCGGACTGAGGAATGCCCGCCTCGGTTTCAGACAGCAGGAAGAAACGCACATCATGGAAAACATCCTCTACAACGAGCTTCTCTGCCGCGATTATTCGGTCGATGTCGGCGTAGTGGAGATTACTGAATACAATGGCGGAGCAAAAACCAAAAAACAGTGTGAAATCGACTTTATTGTAAACCGGGGCACAAAAAAATACTATATACAGTCTGCGCTTAACGTGAGTGATCCGTCAAAGCTGGAGACAGAACTGCGCCCGCTTAAAAACACGAACGACTTTTTCAAAAAAATCATTATCAGCAAAACTTCAATGAAGCCGTGGACAGATGAGGACGGCATTCTGCATCTTGGGCTTTATGAGTTTTTACTGAATGAGGATTCGCTGGATTTATAACGAATATGGATGACTTTGGGCAACAACTATTCTGTAATCTTTGGATTGTGTCGAAGATTGAAGAGAACCCGATGTGACGGTTCTTTAAATTTATATTCTAAATAGTCCATGCCCTTGAACACAGAACAGTTGCTGTGTATAATATAAGAGAAAAATCCGCTTGACTGACAGTCGGGTTATCTGGCGATTTCACGCTATTCTTGACTCTTTTCACGGCAGAATATTTCCACGGACCGCATATCCAATGGCCCAAATGAGGCCAACTGAGAAGGCCGTTTACGTTGGTTTGATACATATCATAAAATGATAGCTTTTGAGGAAACATAAAAATAACACACCTTGAACCGGGATCTGACCTTGAATCCCAAAACAAGAAAGGGAGCAACTGCAAATGGCAAACGAACTGCATTCCCTCGGCAAGGAGACCGAGCAGATTGAATTTAAAAAAAGTACCGGGGAACTGAAAGAAGGCGTGATTTCCATCGCGGCCATCCTGAACAAGCATGGAGCGGGAAAACTGTATTTCGGCGTAAAAAACGATGGAACGGTCATCGGACAGGAAATCAATGATACCACCCTGCGTTCCATCAGCCAGGCAATCAGCAACCACCTGCGCCCTGCGATATACCCAAAAATTACAACGGAGCAATATGGCGGCCGGGATGTCGTACTCGTAAATTTCGAAGGAACCCAGGCGCCTTACCTTGCCTACAATATTCCCCGCATCCGTGTTGCTGACGAGGACCTTGTGATGGAACAGCCGTATTATGAAGAGATGATGCACAAACGTGACAACATTCGCTATTCCTGGGAAGGTCAAAAGTCAAAATACAGAATAAGCGATATTGATACGGAAATTTTCAAGACCTACCTGAAAAAGGCAAAGAAAGTTGGCCGCATCAGCTTCGAGAACGATAATCCGGAAGATGTCATGACCAAGCTGGAACTGTCGGACGGGGAATGGCTGTTAAACGCGGGAGCTGCACTCTTTGTAGACTGTGGGATCAACGAACTGCAGATGGCGAAATTTGCCTCCGATGAACGGCTGACTTTTACAGATATCCGCCGCTTCACCGGGTCAATTCTCACACTTGCGGACAAAGCGGTCCAGTATGTGATTGACGCAATGGACTGGCGGGTGGAATTTGACGGCAGTCTCGAAAGAAAGGAAATCCCGGAAATCCCTTCCGATGCTGTCCGGGAAGCAGTGATCAACGCCTTCGGTCACCGTCTGATCGAGTCCGGGCAGAGCGTGGAAGTAGCAATCTACCGAAGCTTCATCGAGATATACAATCCCGGCAAGTTTCCAGAGGGAATGACTCCGGAAATGTTCATCCGGGAGATCCATAAACCCATCCGCAGGAATCCCCTGATCACACGCACCCTCTACTATTCCAAGGATATGGAGAGTTTTGCCACAGGATTAAAGCGGATACAGGATGCCTGTGATGAAGCCGGGTGCAAAGTTGAATATTATGGCGACAATTATGGCTTTACCGTCCGTTTCTACCGCCACTGCGGGGAAGGTTGGGGGGAAGAACACAAGCCTGTTATTGAAATCGATGATAAAAACAGAGGGCGTGACAAGGAGCAAGTAAGGGAACAAGCCGCGGAGCAAGTTAGGGAACAAGATTGCTCCAAAGAGGCTCTGATTTTGGAATTCTGTGCAGTCCCTCGCTCCAGAAAAGAAATTCAAACTCATCTGGGTTTCTCAGGGAGAAGGCACTTCAGCGAAACATATTTGAAACCACTTCTCAAATGCGGCAAGTTAAAGATGACAATCCCTGACAAGCCCAACAGTCGAAATCAAAAATACGTCAGAGCATAAAAAATCCTCCGGGATTAGCAGCTTCTTTTCCCCGCCAGCCCCGGAGGATTTTCGTGTTCCTCATATCTCTGCCATGTCAATTAACACAAACCAAATACCCTGAGCCGAAAGGACATCCTCCCGGCTCATTTTTTGATCACTCCCAGCCTTTGAAAAATGCTGTACAAATAACTTGCCCCGAATGTCCCCAGTTTCTTCGGACCGGACACCACACCTTCAAGCTCCACCGCCCTCCGATATG
>CANRMC010000175.1 GCA_947631605.1 uncultured Lachnospiraceae bacterium | reverse complement strand
TTGTTGCTCTTTTTCATCATGTAGGACACCCTCCATTTAGCCACATTTTAGAAAATGCTATAGAAAATTTGTATTATAAGGTTAAATTAGATTCCGGAAAATTATATACTAAATCGCGCAAAAGGTCTTTTTTAGAAGCTTTATCACCTTTTTTCACCTATGATGAAAAAGAAAACAACAAAATGCTTCCAGGCACGCTATATAACTCCTATGAATATATAAATAATGATAGCTATGCCCCTCATGAAAGGATTGGGCTTAGCTTTTTGCTGTCTGCATTAAATGATATAGTGCCGGAGAAAATTGAACGAATCCATAAAAATAAAGATAAAGCAAAAGATATAAAATTGGCAGAAATGATATATATTATAACAGTGATTGAGTTTTCTATCGCAATCTTGACTGAAAAGAAAGACAAGAATCCATTATTTCCATCTGTTCATAGATTGATAGATGGGTTGGTTGATAGTGACAGATTGGATTATATTGTTAGAGATTCAAAAAACAGTGGAATTGATTGGGGAACAATTCCATATAAGCGTATAATACAGAAAGCAAAATTTGTATGCCCTGAGAATAAAGTCAAAAAACCTTCGCAGAAAAATAAAACTACATCCTATGCGTTTATTATCGCTTTTCCAGAAAAGATAGCAGATGACATTTCAGATCTTTTGGTTACACGATATAAATTGTTTAATCGTATCAATTTTCATCATAGATGTATTAAGCCAGCCGTTGCACTTCAAAATGCGGTTTGCTTATTAGCGGAGGATTACTTAAAGTCTGATGATGACTCTATGGCTATTTCTCCAGAAATAAGTCTCCTGTGGAATTCATTACGATTCACCGTTGGAAATAGAGAACGAAACATCATTCGATGGAACGATTCATGGCTTATAACTACTCTTCATAATGCTTTAATCAAAATGGAAAACAATATCGAAAGTGGGCTGAGTGACGATGAAAAGAAGCTTTTACAGGAATCCTTGAAGGAAGTATTGCTTAATGAAAAAAAGTATTATGCAATTATAAAGCGAGGCTCCGATAGCCAGGAATTGGTTGAAAAGATTTTAAAAAAAGCTGGACTTTCTTTCGATAAAATAGAAAAGTTGACCTGCGAAGAAAAAGAAGTTCTGGCAAAAACTATTGATCAGAAATTGTCAGCCAATGATAGCAAAATCTTAAGTTCCAGTAAAGCTAATGCTGTTGATTCCTTAAGGAGAATGCCGTCTAATCTTCAGGAAGCACATGATTTGGAATATATATCTCAAATTTTCCCACCGGAAAATAATGATATTATTAATATTATTTGCGATGTACTTAGAAAGGAACAAGGCAAGACAATTGAAAACTATAAAGTGATAAAAAACGCCGGAAAGACAAAATACGGTCTTCCCAAGCACAAGGATTCTTTGTTTGACGAGATTTATTTGTACGATAGAGATGGGAAAATTCACCCTATGGATATATCAGCAACTCATGAACAAATTATTGCTATTTCCAAAAGCATTCCTGATATATTTGTTTATGTTTCTTTGAGGGAAGGATTGGAGATGAATTCCCGCTTAAGAAAAAAACTGCTTGATAAAATAGCACAAAGAATCGGAAGTGAAATAAAAAACCGTTTAAAAGAATTGTTTGGAAATTCATTAAATACAGCGAAATAATATGTAAAGGAGCATACACATATGTGCAAAGTTAAATCAGGCGAAAACATTAAAAACGAGCAGGACTTAAAGAATCTAATTACTGGTCTTATATTTAGGCAAGATAAAGATTTTGACGAGGAAAGAATATTGAATTTACTGGAGATGCATACAATGGGTAGCCCACTTAATGTTTCTAAAGACAGAAAAATGCAGTTAATAGGGAATGCTCTTGACATTTTTTGCAGATACGGAGATGTTATTTGCCGCGGTGGAATATACAAAACGCGAGATTTATTCTATTAAGTTTCAAAAAAGCGATATTCATGTTGACGATTGTTATAATAATCAGGTAACTATCTAATATCTGCTTTAATTGACATAGTAGTATGCATTATGAAAGGTGATAATAAAAATGAGTGAAATTGCAAAAAGAGTAATTGATATGTTTGAAAATATTATTTTGAATCATCAAAATGCTGGAAATGACGCACAACTGGAACAACATAAACTTCAACTGGAAAAATTAAACGGTCTTCAAGATACAGTTTATGAATTTATTTCGATGCTTGAGCGGCAATACGCCTATCCTGACGTAAATATTCCCAGCTTTTCAGAACTTTGCAATAGGATCTTTTCAACTGTTACGTCGTATGGCTCTACTGACTCTGTCAAAATAGTAACTGAAATTAAGAAAAGGGTATATTTGGCGTCGAACAATAGTGTAGATTTACCCGCAAGCGATTTAATCGCATTATTCGTTTTACTGGCAGCGCAAGTAAAATATGACGTTACTAATGTTAAGACATCTCCGGATACATGGTATATTACTAATAATTATAAATCTGTTGAATTGAATTTCAATAACTTTTATACCGATTCTGCTGAATTCATAAACAAAACCATTAAGGAACTTCATTTGAAAAATATTCCAAAGATAAGGAATGTGATATTAGAATAGCTTCAATTATACCGTTATTATCGAACAAGAAAGGTAACTGGATAGTTATATGACATGAAATAGCAGCTTTACATTTATTCCGTTCAATCAATAAATGACATGAGGATTCTGCGTCCTTTCTTCCTCATTTCCAAGCATCCTGTCCACATTCCCTTTTACCGTTACAACTTCATTTAGCTGCTTCTTGATCCGCTCTCGCTCGGCATACAGCCTATCCTGTTCAGCAGTCAGCTTGCTCCTCTCCGCTTGCAGCTCTTTCAAGCTATCCCACTTTTTCTCGCCGTAATGCTCCATCAACGCTTTCCTCGCGGTAATGTCAAGTATTTTTCGCAAATTCCCATAGAATGAAGTAAAATTTTTGGATTATCACCCTCGGCATGCCGA
>CANRMC010000174.1 GCA_947631605.1 uncultured Lachnospiraceae bacterium | reverse complement strand
CAAGATCCATCACATACCTTGTGGTGTATTTCCCGGCTGACGTATCCCCTATATTTTTTATTCTGTGGATGCATTTCCCGGAGCGGATCTTTTCTTCCACGGTTTCCCGGGTGAGCGTGCTGCCTTTGTGTCCCTTCTGGCCGCCCTGCTTTCTTCCGCTCTTTTCCCTGCCATTATAGGCATTGGCGGGCCTGCCTCCTTTCTGGTCCGTGGAAGGAGGGTTCGACGTGTTGGAACTGTCATTGTTCAGGATGCTTTTCATCCGTTCGTTATCATCAAGCAGGAGAGTGCATTCTTTCTCCAGATGCCCGCATTTTTCATTGAGCGCGGCATTTTCTTCCTGCAGCCTGCTGACCTTGTCCCGGAGGCTTCCGTTTTCTTTGCGCAGGCTGGTAACTTCTGCAGTAAGTGTTTCGATTTCTTTTCGGTCTTTTTTGTGCTCTGTTTCAAGGGTGTCAAGTTTTGCCATGACATCCATAAGCTGATCATACAGCCCTTTTTCGTAATGCCCGCCCATCTTACGCCGCCTCCTTTTCCTGCAATTCTTATAGAAAGATTATATCAGAAAAGCAGAAAAAAAGCGAATTATGGCATCGGGACAGTCCGTCAAAATGACAGTGGATCCAGGGCAAAAATTTCTGCAAGTCTGTGGATAACCCCATTGGATTTCTGCGTTTCTTCGCAGGAACACCCCAAAAATACTTCCAAATTTAAGAACTTATCCACAATCATAGCAGCGTGTCTGAAACGGCTATAGGTTATCCACAGAACAGCTAAAAACGATATGAAAAAAACTCAAAAATTTCGGCATATTTTTTCGTCAAGGCGACGCGGCTGAATAGTTACACTATTCACAGCAAATTTGTAGTTAACGGCCAGTATCCCAAGAAAGTAAGCTGCAAAGCGTCACTCCTTGGGTATTGGCCGCACCTGATTTTATCAGTTAGGAAAATATTTCTGCTACTGTGTAGGGATTACCTTCACACAGCCTTGATAATGCATTCATTTCGTTTATTCCGTTCTTTCTGCATGTTTCTACATATGTTTTCACATCTGCATAATAGCGGGCTGTCTTTTCGCTGTCAAACTGGCCGGATATCTTCATATGGGATTTGATCCCTCTTAGTCCCCGCTCGCTCAGATTGTTTGTAGTTGGCAATGAAAAATCCCTGACCCATTTGAAATAATTTTCCATATATTCATAGATCCTCTTTATGACTGTTCTCTCAAACGGGGCAGCATAGGTATCTGTGGATGATTCATTTTCCCTTTCGCCTTCTTTCAGCAGCTGCCTGACTTTCAGATCGAATTCATGGATCTCGTCATCTGAAAAACCTGTCCTTCCTGCCTCTATGCAGTCTTTCCTTTTCTTTATGGTCGCTGAAATATGGTGCTTCAATTTATCAGACCATGTATGCGCCGGGTTGTCATCTGTTATTTTTTGAAGGTCTCTTTCAAGATGCTGGCAGCACTCTATGTTCAGAAAACTGAACCGGTCGTTATAATTGACCCGGTTGTGGTCGTGCATTACAGTTGTTTCTTTTGTCAGCACTGTCAGGATATCATCTTCCATCATCCCGTCAAGGTCTTTTGCATCATGGGCTGTGTAATACGCTATTGTCTCATCGCCATAGAAGCGCATGCAGGCTCTTTCTGTCTGAATCATGATTACGGTATCATCCCAATATAAAAGAGGGCGGCAGACCATCCTCTTCCGGAGGTCTGCTTTGAACTGCGTTAATCCTTCTGAGGCCCTTTTGTAAAGTTTGCAGAGAAAGCCTTCACTTGGATTCATCTGGGCGTTTGTCATGCCTTTTAACAGCATCCGTACCTTGTTGACCGCGACATTTCCGGTAGCCATTAAGGATAATGCCAGTGCCTGTACATGGCTGCCATACTGATTTTTTTCTTTATGCCTTTTTCCTATCTGGACCCGGTATGTCTTTCCGCAGTCCCTGCATCCATAAATTTTATAATAATGTCTGCGTCTGACCACTTGGATCTCAATATCAAACTCGTCCTTCGATACCATTTCACCAGTGTCCACCAGTGGGCCGCCGCAGGCGTCGCAGACATCTGTGTCTGTATTCAGTTCATGCCACACCTTATCGTTGATCTCAGAGTCATCAAAAGGATCCAGCGTATGTTTTTCATGTCCGGGCTGCCCGCCTTTTTTCCTGCCGCTGCTTCTTCTGGAATTAGGAATGACTTTCTTTTTGTTAACAGGCGTCTGGGATGTCGGTATCCCGGTGTTCGTTCCATCATGGCCAGCCACGGCCGCCATATGTGCCAGCCTGTTTGTCAGTTCTTTTATTACCGCATCTTTTTCAGCAATTCTTGCTTCATAATCATCTTTCTGCTCCTGCTTTGATTTTTCAGAGGCCCTGAGGGACGCCTGCAGGCTTTTGACACGTTCCTGATATCCAAGTATCCGATCCCTGAGTTTCGTATATTCCTCAAAGACCCTGTCAAAATCAGCGTGGAGATCGCCTGTCAGCCTGATCATTTCTCAGCCCCGCATAATAAAGAGATTTTTTGGATCAGCTTATGGTAATCATTTATAGAAGCCGCTGCTGCTTTTAATTCAGACTCCAGCTCCCTGATCTTCTCCTCTGATCTTTCCAGCTGCTTTTGGAGGGAAAGGCATTGTTCCTTATAATCGGTTCCATCCTTTGAAGTGATGTTTTTTGATGGACGCCCTTTTCTGCCTGTAGGGACCATTTCTCCAGTTTCAGGATCAATTTTTCCAATCAGTTTCCTTCTCGAGCGTGACTGACGTTTCTCTCTGTCATAATAGCTTTCAGATTCATAAACATAGGTTATTCCAACTCTTTTATCATAGTGTTCTATACGTGCCATAATAATCTCCCTTCTAAGTGGTGATTTTATTATAACACATAACTTATTTTTTGTAAATACAAAGTGAGGAATTTTTATAAAAACATCACTTTATTTATGGCTTTATTTCGTAATTAGCTGTGAATGGTAACAAATTTTTTTCAAGGAACAATGACTTGTGAAGA
>CANRMC010000173.1 GCA_947631605.1 uncultured Lachnospiraceae bacterium | reverse complement strand
TCGTTCCAAAATCTCCCCTTTTATCCATGGGAAGGGCATTCAAATCCACGGCAAATCCGTCTATCAGAAAGGCAATCGCGATCAGGATACCGCCGCCCACCACAAAGGGAAGCATGTGGGAAACGCCGTTCATCAGCTGGGTATAAATCCTATGCGCGGCTCCTCCTGCGGACCTTCCGGTTCTCTCAACGGATTGCGAAGCATTTTCGGAATGATAGACCGGCACATTTCCGGACATTGCCTCCCGGATCAATACATCGGCTTTATGAATCCCGTCAGACACCTGACATTCAATGACCTTCTTACCGTCAAACCGTTCCATGGGAACCTGTGCGTCAGCGGCTACGATGATACAGTCTGCGTTTCGGATTTCCTCCTCTGATAACACATTCTTAGCGCCGCCGGAACCTCTGGTCTCAATTTTCACAGAAATCCCTGCTGCCTGCGCCGCCTTTTCGATTCCTTCCGCCGCCATATAGGTATGGGCAATTCCTGTAGGACATGATGTGACTGCCAGAATCCGGGCAGCCCCTTTTTCTCCGCCTGTGTCCTTTGCCAGCCGCTCGTCTATCCCTGCCGCTTCTTCATCCGTCCGATTGATGATCTCCAGAAATTCATCCGCAGAACCGGCGTTCCGGAGTGAAGCAGTGAATGCTTCGTCCATCAGCATAACCGATAACTTGCTCAGAACATCGAGATGAATGTTATCCTCCGTATCAGGGGCAGCGATCAGAAAGAGCAGCGTAACGGGTTCTCCGTCCAGGGAATGAAAATCAACGCCCTCCTGAAATACCATAGCCGCAAGTCCCGGTTCCTTTACCGAAGCTCCCTTTCCATGAGGAATCGCTATTCCCTCTCCAATACCGGTAGTTCCCTCTTCTTCTCTGGCATATACCTGTTTTCTGTATGCTTCTTTATCTTTTAATTTCCCGCTCTTTTCCATGAGTGCAACCGCCTGCTCCAGCGCTTCTTCCTTCGACGACGCTTTCGCGTGAAGCATAATACTCCTGCGGTCCAAAAGATCTGTTATTTTCATTTTTTCCACTCCTATTTTTTTGTCTGCTTCATCCGGTTATAAACATTAAGGACTTCCTCTTTTCCGGCAAGATGTTCACAGAAAGCGGTCGCGCTGCCTGCGGCAACGCCCAGACGGAATGCTGTTTCGAGATTATGGGAAGTGAAATATCCGGCGAGAAATCCCGCCACCATGGAATCACCGGCTCCCACGCCGTTTACCAGCTTTCCTTCCGGCGCAGGCTCCAGAAAGACTCTGCCGTCCGCTCCTACAAAGATTGCCCCTTCTTTCGCCATGGAAACCAATACATTTTCAGCTCCCATTTCCTGAAGTCTTTTTGCATAAGGCACTACCTGCTCTCTGGTTTCCAAAGTCACGTCGAAGATCTCACCCAGTTCATGATTATTTGGTTTTACCAGAAACGGGTGGTATTCCAGCACATTCGTAAGGAGCTTTCCAGTCGCGTCCACCACAACCCGGACGTCCTGTCCTAAAAGCCGTTTTAAAATACTGCTGTAAATCGTGTCTGAAAGAGAGTCCGGAATACTGCCTGCCAGCACCAAAGCGTCTCCGGCTCCCAGGCCGTCCAGACGGCACTGAAGCTTCTGCACCTGCGCGTCCGAAACCTTCGGCCCCCGTCCGTTGATCTCCGTTCCGTCAATATTTTTCAGTTTCAGATTGATGCGGGAATTTCCTTCCTCTGCACGAATAAATTCCGTCCGGATTCCCAGTTCTTTTACCTTTTCTTCAATCGCGTCCCCCACAAAACCGGCGGACAGCGCCAGTGCAGTTGTTTCAAACCCCAGATTCTTCAGAACGATCGATACATTGATCCCCTTTCCTCCCGGAAGCAGAAGCTCCGAGTCTGTCCGGTTGGTAAATCCCAGCCGGAAATTGTCCACTGAAACGATATAATCCAACGACGGATTAAGTGTCACCGTATAAATCATAATTTTCCCCTCCTATGTAAATGGAAATATGAAAAAATAAAATGCGAAAAAGCCATGGAAACAAAATTCCCATGGCTTTATTATCTGTTCATAAATGATTATTATACATATTACTGTTTTAAATATTTTTTTAAATACTGGCCGGTATAGGATTCCGCAACACGGCTTACCGCCTCCGGGGTTCCGCTGGTAACCACAGTACCGCCTCCGGCTCCGCCTTCCGGTCCCATATCGATAATATAATCGGCAACCTTGATCACATCCAGATTATGCTCGATGACAACCACGGTATTTCCGCCCTCCGTCAGACGGTGCAGGATTTCAATCAGTTTATGCACATCTGCAAAATGCAGACCTGTTGTCGGCTCATCCAGAATATAAATCGTTTTGCCCGTACTCCGCCGGCTCAGTTCGGTCGCAAGTTTGATCCGCTGCGCCTCGCCGCCGGATAAAGTCGTAGAAGGCTGTCCCAGTTTAATATATCCCAGACCTACGTCCCGAAGGGTTTCTATCTTCCGCATAACAGACGGTACAGGGGCGAAGAACTCACACGCTTCATCTACCGTCATATCCAGAACTTCATAGATATTTTTTCCTTTATACCGTACCTCCAGTGTTTCCCGGTTATACCGCTTGCCGCCGCATACTTCGCACGGCACATAGATATCCGGCAGGAAATGCATTTCGATCTTGATCAGACCATCGCCCCGGCAGGCTTCGCATCTGCCGCCCGGAACATTAAAGGAAAATCTTCCCTTCTGGTATCCCATTGCCTTCGCGTCCTTAGTGCCTGCGAACAGATCGCGGATCATATCAAATACTCCGGTATAAGTGGCAGGATTGGAACGAGGCGTTCTGCCGATCGGAGACTGGTCGATATCAATGACCTTGTCCAATTGCTCAAATCCCAGAATATCATCATGTTTCCCAGGCTTCACTCTTGCACGGTTCAGTTCCTTAGAAAGCCGTTTCCGCAGAACCTCATTGATGAGGGAGCTTTTTCCGGAACCGGATACGCCAGTAATACAGGTAAAAACGCCGAGCGGTATTTTTACATTGATATTTTTCAGATTGTTCTCCCTTGCGC
>CANRMC010000172.1 GCA_947631605.1 uncultured Lachnospiraceae bacterium | reverse complement strand
GCGATTTCATCGTTGGAATACTGGATTCCCGCAAATACTTCTTCATACATACGGGCAACCCGTTCCGGCGTATCTTCTAACCCTTCCCTGTCCGGATCTTCTCCCAGCGCCACAAGGATTCCTCTGATATGCTCTTTAATTGCCTCTTTATCAATTGCCATTTTATACGCCCCTCCTGTCCGGCTCCCAGATGTATTTATGCATCTGGAGCTGAAGCCTAACCTTATTTAAGCGGTACTCCGTCATATAAGAAACGATTTCTTCCGGTTTGATCTTTCCGAAAACAGCGCTGACATATACCGTCAGCCGTTCCATAAGATCATATATTTCTATGATTTCTTTCATTTTATTCAGGTCGTTCCTGTCTGATACTACAAATTTTACTACATCCTGCTTCCGCAAAAGTCCAAAATTTTCAAGGCACATGCGATCTTCCATTCCGCTGGACGGTGCCTTGTAATCCATGGTAAAAACTATCCGGTCTGAAATATTTATATATGGAGCAAGCGGAATGCTTCCATTTGTCTCGATTTCAACAGAAAGCACAGGATCGGCCGCAAGCAGCCGGAGAAGTTCTTCGACGTGATCTTGCAGCAGCGGTTCTCCGCCAGTCAAAGTCACATTTGTGATCCCCATATCCTTAATATAACCGTAAATTTCCTGTTCAGTCATTGTCTGATATGACACATTTTTCTCATTCGCCCATTTTGTATCGCAGTAGCCGCAGTTCAGATTGCAGCCTGCAAATCGGATAAAACAGGACAATTCTCCTGCTTTCAGGGATTCTCCGTTAATACTGATAAATTTTTCCACAACACGATAGGTTCCCATCCGTATCTTTTGTCCTTTCTCATCAGGCAAAATAGGAAGCGCCGTTTGTCTCTGTTTCATACACTGTCATTTTTATCACACGATAGCCTTTTTCCGTCATACGGTCGTAGAAATACTTTGCAAGATTCTCCGCCGTTGGACGAAAAGGCAGCGCGATAACCCGAAGTCCTTCCTTCTCCAGAGCTTCCAGAGTCTTCGGCATCAGACTGCCTGCTTCTATGATCAGGCTGTGGTCCAGATTGTCTGTTTCTTCCCGCAGATCCTCTTTCAGCCTGGAAAAATCCACGATCATTCCCCGCAGGTGTCCTTCTTCGGTAAGCGACTCACTTCCGGCTTCCATCTCCACCATCCACCTGTGTCCGTGGATATTCGCGCATTTCCCCTGATAATCCTTTAAAAAATGCGCACTGTCAAATTCTGTTTTTGTTATTAATGTATACATAACATTTCTCCTACAACAGAAAAGGTGCAGGCATACTGCACCCTTTCTATTTCATAACGCATTCTATTTCTGAAATAGATTCGGAGCAAGGAAGCTTTTTACTATCGTTTCCATATCCTCTTTTGCACAAACTGTCTTGTGGCGGACCTCTGCGCTCCGGATATCTTCAATGGCCTGCGGAATCGGAATTCCGGACAGTTTAGAAAGTTCGTCTGCCAGCTCAAAATCCGTTTTTGTATCATATGAACGATCGATCGCATTCATGACGCTTCTTGTAAACTTATAAGGACTTGCGGTAGATGCTATAACCGTTACCGTCTCCGTATCACCGGTATCCTTACAGTACTTTTCGTAAACCCTGGAAGCAACCGCCGTATGCGGATCCATGATATAACCGTCTGATTCATAGACTTTTTTTATCTGCCCGGCAACTTCTGCTTCGGACGCATAATTGCCGTAGAAAGAAGATAACTGCTCTTTCATCGGATCCGTTATACTGTAAACGCCTTTTTCATTCAAGGATTTCATCAAGGTAAGATTCGCTGCAGCGTCATCTCCCGCAATCCGATAGATCAGGCGTTCCAGATTGCTGGATATCAGAATATCCATTGACGGGGACGTCGTCAGGACAAATTCCCGGTTCTTATCATAGGTTCCCGTAGTAAAGAAATCATATAATACTTTATTATCATTAGACGCACAGATAAACTTATTAACCGGAAGGCCCATATTGGAAGCATAATATGCCGCAAGGATATTTCCAAAGTTTCCGGTCGGAACTACAATATTTATCTTTTCACCTGCATGGATCTTTCCTTCTGCGAGCAATCTCGTATATGCATAGACATAGTAAACCATCTGCGGCACCAGACGGCCGATATTGATGGAATTTGCTGAAGAAAACTGATATCCGCAGGAATCAAGCCACTGATTCAGTTCCGCGTCCTGAAACATTTTCTTAACGCCGGTCTGCGCGTCGTCAAAATTACCGGTAATACCTACGACCAGAGTATTATCACCTTTCTGGGTTACCATCTGCTTTTCCTGAATCGGACTGACACCGTTCTTCGGATAGAATACGATGATCTTTGTACCCGGCACATCTGCGAAACCAGCCAGCGCCGCTTTACCCGTATCTCCGGAGGTCGCCGTAAGTATAACGATTTCATTTTCAATATGATTCTTTTTTGCGGAAGTTGTCAGAAGATACGGAAGAATGGAAAGCGCCATATCTTTGAACGCTATTGTCTTTCCATGAAACAGTTCCAGATATTCCGCCCCCGCATGACTTACAAGAGGCGCGATCAGTTCCGTATCGAACTTCTCATCATATGCGGAACGGATACAGTATTTCAGCTCCTCTTCCGTAAAATCCGTAAGCATAAGTTTCATCACTTCATATGCTACCTGGCGGTAATCCATTTTTGCCAGTTCTTCAAAGGAAACATCCAGTGCCGGTATGGTTTCCGGAACAAAAAGCCCGCCCTCTCCGGCAAGTCCTTTCAGAATTGCAACGGATGCTGTTGCAGTTTCTTCTGCATTTCTGGTACTTTTGTATATCAGACTCATAATCCTAACTCCTTTTTTCCCAATCTATCGGCATAATAGCATAGAATAGAAAAAAAGAAAAGAGGCAGACGCCTCTTTTTCTTTTACTTTTTAACTAATATGCATATACATCTACGGTTCGTCTTCCGTAACTTACTGCTTCCTGATGTGTACTGAAGAATATATCAATGTGATTGCCCTTGACAGCGCCTCCGCGGTCTTCAACGGTATATACATTACCATCGATCACAAGCTGCGTGCCAAATGGGAA
>CANRMC010000171.1 GCA_947631605.1 uncultured Lachnospiraceae bacterium | reverse complement strand
GCATTTTTTATATAAATCATCCACTTTTATTGCGGATGTATTTACCACACGATATGGTCACATCATTTCAGGTTTTCAGACAGTCTCCCCCGAATATTCAAACGAGGCGGATCGAATATGGCCATGATTTTTTGCGTCATGTGATCAAACGTGTAGTCGCTGTTCATCAATACCTCCGAGCAGTCTTCCCTATCCCATCCGGTTAGGAGTATTTTTTCGGCCCATTCATCGGGCGTATCATTCCGGCTGATGTATGTAATCCGCCCCGTGATATTGACCTCAGGCGGAACCGCTTTTAACGTCGTATAACATCTCAACCCCGCCGCCTGTGCTTCCATCAGAACAAAGGGGAAGCCCTCAAAACGTGAGGGCAAGATAAAACAGTCCATTGCCTGGAGCCAGTCTGGGACATTGGGAACGTTGCCTGCAAAAATAACGCTGTCTGACAAGCCGTAATGATTCACTTTTTTCTCCATCTCTCCACGCTCTTCACCGTCGCCGATTATCAGCAACCGGGATTCTGAAATTTCCTTATGCAAAGCCGCAAAAATATCTATTAGCTTTTCAGGATTCTTTTGATAACTCAGTCTCCCACAAAATCCAACGACAATCTGGTGATCCGAGAATCTCAAGTTCTTTCTCATTTGCGCACGAACGTTCTGATTCGGCGCAAACCTCTTAAAATCTATTGCGTTTGGGATTACAGTCAAATCGCATTTCCCGAACATATTCTCCCCGGCTGACCAAGCGCAACCCAAATAATCTGTCACAACGCTTTTCTTTGTGAGATCAAACCACGCCCTAAACAACTTGTGCTTGAAATCCATTTTACGATTGTCATTGTTATGTGCATGAATAATGCGATACGACAGTTTTCTACGGGCCGCTTCCACAAGAAGTCGATAAGTGGTGTCGATCTTCTGCACATTGATGTATATTCCCTCCCACTCAGGATGTCTGTCAAACAGTTTCCGTGGAGAAATATAGTCAGGCAAATGTCTTTCGCTATACTTATAGTACTCTTTATATATTTTGCCGCCGCCCGATAAAATCTCCGCCTCATATGGAATCTCTCCAACGGAATGAGAGAACAGAAAATCGAGTTTAACATTTAAAGGATCAAGCAATTTATACAGCGTCATGATATACGCTTCCGTTCCTCCATAATTTGCGGAAGCGCCATATATCACTATGTTGATCACGCAAATATACCTTCCTTTCCTGAATATTTAGCTCATTATAAAGTGCAACCGGCATAAGCAGCGTTATGCCATACGTTATTTCCACAAATCCGGCCAGCACAAACGCATAGATTACCCCCAACATCGTATAACTGTGCAAACTTGTTTTTCTTTCAACGCCCGAACGTGTTGCGCTTAAAATCGCAAAAAATAAGAACGCAGCAGGGATCATCCCGTATGTAATGGCAATTTGCCAGAAGCCGTTCTGAATATTTGCCGCTCCAGCAACGGTCGCTATTACCGACGTCGTATTTTCACGGCCGATTCCCCAGAAAAGGCCGTCTTTTACAAGCTCTATAATATGGGTAAAGATGTTGACGCGACCTGTCATCGTTAAGTTTCTTCCAAGAACCGTAACAATAGCATTCTGTATAAATCCGATTCGTATAAATGCTGCGCTCAGGAACGGAAAGATTGCGCTTGTCGCGAGCGCAATTCCAATGGTTATCTTGCTCTCAAAAAGCGAATGCTTTTTCCCTTCAATAAAAAGCATGATCATAAAGGCGAAAGACATAACCGCGGTCGTGGCGCAGTCAAAGGAAAAAGACAGTATGATTAGAATCACGCCGATTGCAAAGATCCAGTTCCGGCGACGCCTGCCTTGATATAGCGTCAGGAACAACGCTGACAGCAAGATATGGTCATACATGACTGAAAACTTGTTCCCCAAAAAGAACTGCGGCAACATAGAAAGTCTCGTATTTCCTTCCACCAACGGTCTGCAGCCATGGACGATCCAAATCAGATCATTAAACGCGCAAACTATGAGGAAATAAAAAAGCAGCCCTTTGACCGCCGCCCGAAGCATGCCTCTCCGCGAGGCGGTGTGGATTGTTACGAATAAAAACGCCTGAACTGAAATGGACATAATCATGTTCAGCGTAATTTCGGACGTCAGATAATTCGACAACGCCATCGCTGCCGTATACGTCAATAAGAGGACGACGGTCAGATTCGGTTTAAAAAAACGGATGTTGACCAGAATATACAGCGCAGCGACGAAGAATGGAATTTTAATCAACAACTGATACACACCATATCCAAGGAGGGAATCTATCTGAAAGAAATAAATCATTATCATGAACGTCGTTATCCCTGTGAATAACTTAGATTTGGATACTAACACTTTTCCGTGATTCATGTCTCTATTTATCCTTTCTTACCAAATCATCCACTGTTTGATCAAGCATTCTGATACATTTTTCTAGCGAGAAGGGTATCGCTTTACCGGTATGTAAACGGCCTCAACCGCATTCCCCAACAATCTCTGCCATAAGCGCATCCATGTTCCTTACATAGTTCTCGATGCTATAATTTTTTGCCTCCATCATGGCATTTTCACAGAGCTTTCTGGTCTTGCTACCGCCGCTTTGCAGGTCGCTGTATATCTCCTGCAATGTCTGCTTGAGGTCTCTTTCACCTGAGCTGAGTATGTACCCGTCCACCTCGTCAGTGATGAGTTCAGGCATGGCGCCATGATCGTTCACGATGCATATCTTCCCGGCCGCCATGGCTTCGATAACGGTTAATCCAAAGCCTTCCTGCCAGTTGGGAAGATGCACGAATACGTCTGCGTCCCACAGCAGTTCTGGGATGTCCCTTCGCCCGCCCAAAAACTCCACTTTATCCGCCAAACCAAGCCGCTCCGTCAGCTCTTCCAGCTCTTGCCTGTAGCTTCCGTCGCCTGCGATTCGGAGCCTGTACGGTATGTCATTGATTTGTGCTAGCGCATCCAGTATGGTTTGCACGCCCTTAACTTTTTCGAGCCTGCCGACGTAGATCAGGTTTACCCCCCCCTCAGACCGTCTCAAAACTTGTTTTCTGCAACAAAAAATGCCAGATATATTTCTTACGAAATAGATATCTGACCTCAAC
>CANRMC010000170.1 GCA_947631605.1 uncultured Lachnospiraceae bacterium | reverse complement strand
CATTAAGAGTCCCCATACATCCGCCTGAGGAAAACAGAGATAGTGATATTTTGCAGCGTCCGGCTCCTCAGCAAGAACAGCAAAATCCAGAACTCCCTTATCCAGCTTTTCCGTTACCTGTTCCGTATCACCGCTTGTAATGTGGTAGCGAAGTCCGGGATAGACAGCTTTGAATTGCTTGATTTCCTGTGCAAGGTAACGGATCTGATATGATTCCGCCAAGCCGAAATATATGTCTCCGCCGGTTATATCATCCAGCGACACAAATTCCCCCATAATCTTATCTGCCATAGAAACTAAATCTTCCGCCCGTTTTCTGAGAAGTACTCCCTCCTCGGTCAGTGAAATGCTGAAGCTGTGTCGTACAAACAGCTTTTTTCCAAGTTCTTCTTCCAATGCTTTCAGTGTTTTTGAAAGCGTAGGCTGCGTGACATGAAGGATTTCCGCAGCCTTTGTCATATTTTCTTCTCTTGCAACGGCAAGAAAGTAGCGTAATGTCCGGATTTCCATATGGGTTCTCCTCTCAATATATATTCTGGTTCATGTATCTGTCAGATATTCATAAAAAGAATATCACGTTATTCATTATAACCATTAGCGAAAAGAATAGCAAGGCATTATATTATAAATAACAGGAAAATAATAAGCAGAAAGGATGGCATTATGAGTGAACAATTTGAGAACCTGCTTGTGGGAATGGCTGACGCTGGCTGTACCGAGGAAGCAGTCGAGGGCGCCAGACGCCTGATAGAGGCAGGGAGGTTCGAAGAACTGAACAGACACCTGAAAAGATGCCGGACCATTCTGCTTGACAGAATGCACGAAAGCCAGAAGCGGGTGGACTGTATGGATTACCTGATAAGGCAGACGGAAACATTTCAAAAATAAAGAAAGGGTGGTATAACCATGATAAAAAAAGAAGAATTGAAACTGACGAAGGAGTGGGATAAAACATTCCCGAAGAGTGAAGCGGTTACGCATAGTAAGGTGACATTTGTGAACCGTTATGGAATTACTTTAGCTGCCGATATGTATGTACCGAAGAATGGCGGAGAGCCGTTTCCGGCAATTGCTGTCTGCGGTCCTTTCGGCGCCGTTAAAGAGCAGTGCGCAGGGCTTTATGCGCAGACGATGGCGGAGCGGGGCTTCCTCACCATTGCTTTTGATCCGTCCTTTACGGGTGAGAGCGGCGGCAATGTCCGGTATATGGCGTCCCCTGATATCAATACGGAAGACTTTATGGCAGCAGTGGATTTTCTCTCTTTATGTGATAAAGTGGATCCGGAAAGAATCGGTATCATCGGTATCTGCGGCTGGGGCGGCATGGCGCTGAATGCAGCGGCGCTGGACACAAGGGTGAAAGCGACGGTTGCTTCTACTATGTATGACATGACGCGTGTCAATGCTAACGGATATTTTGACAGTGAGGACAGTGAAGAAGCCCGTTATCAGAAAAAAGCGGCGATGTGTGAACAGCGGCTTGCAGACTTAAAAGCAGGTGAATACACACTTGGAGGCGGCGTTGTTGATCCGCTGCCGGAAGATGCGCCGTTTTTTGTAAAGGATTATTACGATTATTACAAGACCTCACGAGGCTATCACGCCCGTTCTCTGAACTCCAACGGAGGCTGGAACGTGATCGGGTGCGAGTCCTTTATGAATCAACCGATATTAAAATACAGCAGCGAAATCCGCAGCGCAGTTCTGATCCTTCATGGGGAAAAGGCACATTCCTGTTATTTTGGTAAAGATGCTTATGCAGCTATGATAAAAGACAGCAGGTATGCGGATAACAAAGAACTGATGCTGATACCTGACGCTGTTCATACGGATCTGTATGATGGTGGTGGCAAGGATTTGATTCCGTTTGATAAGTTGGCGGAATTTTTCGAAAAGTATCTCAGGTAATGATCTGCAAAACCCTATGAAAGGAGATGAGCTGCAATGAGAAGGACAGCTGCCGTTATAATGGCGTTTATTCTGATATTCGTACTTGCCGCCTGCAATCAGAACAGGGAAGCAGGCAGTCCGGATGGAAATAACAGTACAGAGCAGAGTAAAAAATCAGAGGAGTCGGAAACTATGATCGGATCAGAAACACAAACACAAACCTCTATGCAGCCAACTCCTGATGCGGAGGGCTCAAACATACTGGTTGCATATTTTTCAGCAACAGGAACGACAAAGGTTCTTGCAGGATATGCCGCTGAGATTTTAAATGCAGATATTTATGAAATCGTACCGGAACAGCCTTATACGGATGAAGATTTAGCATATTATACCGGCGGTCGGGCCGACAAAGAACAAAACGATCCGTCCGCACGTCCGGCAATATCCGGTTCTGTTACAAATATGGAGCAGTACGATACAATTCTGCTTGGTTATCCTATCTGGCATGGAGAAGCGCCGCGTATTATAAGTACATTTTTGGAAAGCTATGATTTTTCCGGTAAGACGATTCTGCCTTTCTGTACGTCACACAGCAGTGGTATAGGTTCAAGCGCAAGTAATCTCCATTCCCTTACACCAGATGCAGTTTGGCTGGACGGAGACCGGTTTCCTGCCGGTACTTCAAAAGAAGAAATAGAAAAGTGGCTGAATGAAAACGGCATGGAACCGGGCGGGACGGAAGCATCGGCCAGAGTCGGTGAATTTGATTTTGAAAAAAAGACAGTCCTTCTGAACAGCGGATATGAAATGCCAATCATGGGACTGGGAACCTACAGCCTTTCGGATGAAGAATGTTATAATTCCGTTACCGCTCTTTTGGAAGCGGACGGCAGACTGATAGATACCGCATATATGTACGGAAATGAGGCGGCCGTCGGCCGGGCTATACGGGATTCCGGCGTACCAAGAGAGGAAATCTTTGTGATTACAAAACTTTATCCCGGCGAGCAGTATGCGGAGCCTGAAAAGGCGATTCAGGATGCGCTTGATAAACTGGATATTGGATATATTGATATGATGCTGCTTCACCATCCCGGTGAAAACGATGTGAAAGCATACCTTGCCATGGAACAGGCTGTGGCAGACGGGAAAATACATTCAATTGGTCTGTCGAACTGGTATGTGGAAGAATTGGAGGATTTTCTGCCACAGGTAAATATTACTCCGGCGCTGGTTCAGAATGAAATCCACCCATATTATCAGGAAAATGACGTAATTCCATATATCCAGAATCTTGATATTG
>CANRMC010000169.1 GCA_947631605.1 uncultured Lachnospiraceae bacterium | reverse complement strand
GCATAAACAGTATACTTCTTGGCACTTCACACAGAAAAATCCCGCATAGATGTGCGGGACTTTGTCGACAGTCTGAAAAGTTAAAGAGTAGATTATTAAAAATCTACTCTTTAACTTTTATCCGTTTACAAGAATGGTTTTCACTTCATCAAAACTCATTCCACTTGAAGAAATCAAAACATCTAATTCTTCTAATCTTCTCATTTTAATTTGTTCTTTAATATCTTTTTCCATTTGCTTTAAGTTTTTTAGATTTTCCTCTGTGCTTTTAATTTCAGTAGTAATCATTTCTAATTGTTCATCTAATGTATAATTCTTTTTACGTCTTGCCATTATACTACCTCCTGTTTTTTATTCGAGATTTCCTGATAATAGTTATTTAAACAAGAGAAGATTAGCATAATATGGAAAGTAAGTAAATAAAATTCATATTACATAAAATGACAAAAATTATTCTTATATTTATTTCCTGCTTTTCTATTTGACAGATTGTAGGAGAAGTTGCGTAAAGCTGTCCCCGCCAGAGCGGGAGGGAATTAATTCCCTCCCGGTCCGTCCTGACGCGGACGAAACGATTCCGGTAAAGGTTCTACTTCATATTTGGACTTTGAAGTGTTTTTCATTTGGTTTTTTGCAGCATTTTTTGAGTGTTCATTTTCTGAATTGCTCTTATTGGAGTTATTAGCATTTTTTTGATCTGACATAGTTGATACCATCCTTTCAAAATTAGTGTGTGTAGGTTTTAAAAAACTATTCTCATACATCAGATAATTATTTACAAAAAGAGAAATGGGTATATAGTTTTTCATAAGGATAAAAAACAGTTGACATTTTTCACATTCTATATATAATAGTTAATGTGTGAAAAGCCTGTTCTGAACAGAAGTATCGGGAATGCTGAGTACACGATGAATTATATTTAGGGGATTGGTCAAATGGTATGATAGGGGTCTCCAAAACCTTTGGTGGGAGTTCGATTCTCTCATCCCCTGCTAAAGATCCTGATGATTCGACAAGTTCGGATGCTATGGGGAACCTTTGCCACTGTAGGCGAGGGGGCTTAATAATCCTGGCAATTCGATAAGGTTCGGATTCTTCAGGATTTTTTCTTTTTCTTCCATTTATCACCCACTTTTATCCCCCACATATGTTATAATGTATGTGGGGGATAAAAGTGAATAAATAAGATTACTTAACATAAACCTTCCCTTGATATATGGCTGCAATCCAGCCGGACGGTGTTCTGATCCAAGTATCTTTACCAACTTTTTTAACTTCTTTACAAGTGATAACCGTTCCCTTGTCAAGTGCGCCGTCTTTATCTTTATCATGTGTCTTTCCATCATTCGTTAATTGATTATGTTTTTTAATGGAATAATTTATTCCCGCGCCGCTTCTTACTTTCAGTTCACTTTGTAGTGTATATGTTTTGCCAACTTTATATGCAAGACTGGTTGAAGAAGCATAAGCTTCATTAGAAGAAGTAGTAGAAGATTGAGGCGGATTAGAAGTATTATTCAGTCTTTTATTTACTTCTTCTGCAATATAAAAATGTTTTTGGAATAAGTATTCTCCTGGGCAGCTTTTATTGGCGAACCATCGATGAACAGTCATATTCTGTTTATCCACTTGACCAATCAAAGATTTATCTGCTTTCCAAAGAAGCTGCTTTATATTATTCCGTTTACAAATATCTGTAATTAAATCAATCAGTGCAGACAAAGCTTTATCTGATACATGCCAGTCCGGTGCACCGCCATCATTGGCTACCTCAATGGTAACAGCTCTATTATCATTCGCAGAACTGGAAGATGCCCATGAACGGTCTTTTTCTTCTACATATAATGCAATGCGCCCATCCGTTCCAATTCCATAGTTAGAAGATGTCTTTCTGGATGATTGGGCGAATAATTTACCACATGACTCAACAGATAAATTACCAGCCATGGCATGAATCGTTATAGTATCAATAACATGATTTCTGGGTGATGTTTTGTTTGGACTGATCATCTTATAAGTTGCCAAACTGCTATTTGAATAATTCATTTGTTCTCCTCCTTAAATTCCTGTGTTTTTTAATTTTATCTAACACTATAAAAATATAGCCTATGTATATAGCGAGATAAAAATTTAATTTATTGTAACATAATGCTTTCCAAGATTCCAGTAAGATATCATCTTATTCTGTAAATTTTTAGTGAACAGCGTCTTGTGGAGGAGTCGGTAATCTGGTATGCTTTTTGTGAAACTGTAGAATTATGATAAAAGAGATGAATGAACAAGGAGGACGCTATATGTTATTTATTCATTACCCAAAATGTACCACCTGTCAGAAGGCGAAAAAGTGGCTGGATGAAAACCGGATTTCTTATGAAGCAAGAGATATCAAGGAAGAAAATCCGTCTTATGAGGAATTAAAAGAATGGTATGCCAAGAGCGGATTGGAGATTAAGAAGTTCTTTAATACCAGCGGCCTGCTATATAAATCCATGAATCTGAAGGAGAAACTTGAAGGAATGTCAGAGGAGGAAAAATTAAGGCTTTTGGCTTCTGACGGAATGCTTGTAAAACGTCCGCTCGTTGTGACGGATGACGGAAAGATCCTGCTGGGATTCCGGGAGGCTGTATACCGGGAGAAGTTGGGTTAAGTCCCGTAAAAGAAAGATGATCGTATGCAAACAGGCGGCAGAAAGAAAATATACTTCTGCCGCCTGAATTTTCTTAAAACACTTTTTTCTTAAAGCGCCTTTTTTACTGCAATGGCTTTCATCGGACACATTTCCTGACAACAGAAGCAGGAAATGCAGCCTTTCTTTTTGAATTTTGCTTTTTTGTCTTTGATCTTAATGATCTGCGCCGGACAGCTTTCGGCACATTTGCCACAGCCTACGCACAGGTCTTTCCGCAGAACCGGATAAGATTTCAGCGCGTGTTTCATGATCCAGACTGCCGGTTTCCGGAAGATTTTCGGAACGTTGTTGGAAAAATCCAGATTCTGGGTATCCGGTCTTTTGAACGGTGTGAGTCCCTCCGGGACAGGATCACCCTTTAATTCTATCTCATCGGGATGTGCCAGTCCTTTTTCCACCGCCAGTTTGATCATTACAATATCTTCCGGTACAAGTCCCATCAGACCGGTTGCGAAGTAGTCCTGCGTATACATATCTCTGGAAGCGAGTATCAGGTTCAGCGGATGGGAGGTTCCTCCCG
>CANRMC010000168.1 GCA_947631605.1 uncultured Lachnospiraceae bacterium | reverse complement strand
TGCAAGCAGCTTACGAGGATCAAATCCCTTACCCTGAAGGTCTTTTCCTTCCTCAATGTACTTTCTGGTTGCTTCCTGGAAGGAAAGCTGGCACTCTGTATTTACGTTGATCTTGGAAACGCCCAGTGAGATTGCTTTCTTGATCATATCTGCCGGAATGCCTGTACCGCCGTGAAGAACGAGAGGCATCGTACCGGTCTTCTCCTGAACGGCTGCCAGCGTCTCAAAGCTGAGTCCTGCCCAGTTTTCCGGATATTTTCCATGAATATTACCGATACCTGCTGCCAGCATATCTACGCCAAGATCTGCGATTGCTTTGCACTCATCCGGATCTGCGCACTCGCCGGCGCCGATCACGCCGTCTTCCTCACCGCCGATGGAGCCAACCTCCGCCTCGATGGAAAGCCCGAGATTGTGAGCAACTGCAACCAGTTCTCTGGTCTTCTCGATATTTTCTTCGATCGGATAGTGGGAACCGTCAAACATAATAGATGTGAAGCCTGCCTTGATACACTTGTAGCAGCCTTCGTAGGTTCCATGATCCAGATGAAGGGCAACCGGAACAGTAATTCCTAATTCTTCGTCCATTGCCTTTACCATAGCGGCAACGGTCTTGAAGCCGGTCATGTACTTGCCTGCGCCTTCGGATACGCCCAGAATAACAGGGGAATTCAGTTCCTGTGCTGTTAAAAGAACGGATTTCGTCCACTCAAGGTTGTTGATGTTAAACTGGCCAACCGCATATTTTCCGGCTTTTGCCTTGTCTAACATTTCTTTTGCTGAAACTAACATAATTGAAACCTCCGTACATTTTAATGATATTATCTGCAGCCTGTGACTGTGCTGCAAGCCTGTACTTATTATATCGCATCACATAGGAAAAATAAAGAAAAAATGTTATTTGTTGGCATTTTTTCTCCGATACTCTCCGACATCTGTTTCCAATACGATCTTACGGATCGGCAGAATCCTCCCCGGCGATACGGAAAGCTCGTCTACGCCCATAGCGAGAAACTCCTTCGTAAGGCTTGTATCCGCTCCCAATTCTCCGCAGATTCCAGCCCAGATACCCGCCTTGTGCGCGTTTTCCACAACCATTTGTATCATTTTCAGAACCGCCGGATGGTGCGGTTCATAAAAATCATCCAATGCAGGATTCTGTCTGTCTATGGCAAGGGTATACTGCGTCAGATCATTCGTTCCGATACTGAAGAAATCTACATAATGTGCCAGTTCTTCACTCATCATGACCGCAGCGGGAGTCTCGATCATAATACCCTGCTCCACTTCCCCGTACTCCACCTGTTCTTCCTGTAATTCCCGTTTTACTTCGTCTGCGATTTCCCTGATCCGTATCACTTCATTTACGGAAATGATCATCGGATACATAATAGAAATCCTTCCGTATGCACTGGCACGAAACAGGGCGCGAAGCTGGGTTTTGAAAATATCCTCTCTGGTAAGACAGATCCGTATTGCCCGCATACCCATAGCAGGATTTTCTTCATGCGGAAGCTGGAAATAAGGCGCCTGTTTATCCGCGCCGATATCCAGCGTCCGGATAATGACGCGTTTTCCCGCCATGGTTTCCGCTACGGTCCTATAAATTGTAAACTGTTCATTTTCACTTGGATAATCATCCGCTTCAAGATAAATAAATTCGCTTCGAAAAAGACCGATCCCGCCGGCGTCATTCTTTCGCACAAGCGCCAGATCCTTAATATTTCCGATATTCGCATAAAGCCTTAGCTTCTGTCCGTCTTTGGTTATATTTTCTTTGCCCCGCAGCTGCTGGAGCAGACGCTTCTTTTCCTCTTCTTCCTCAAGGCGCAGCTTCATTTTTGCAAGGGTTTCTTCGTCCGGATCAACATAGATCAGTCCGGCGAATCCGTCGACTACAGCCATTTCCCCATGAATGGCGTCCGCCAAAGGAATATTGGTTCCTATCATGGCTGGGATTCCCATTGTCCGGGCAAGGATCGCCGTATGGGAATTGGTAGAACCATGAACCGTCACGAACGCCAGTATTTTATCCTTATCCAACTGAACCGTTTCCGAAGGCACAAGGTCGTCCGCCACGATAATGGCAGGCGAATGAGCGGTCTTAGCGCCGCCCGTTTCTCCCCGCAGAATGGAGATCAGCCGTTCGGAAATGTCGCGCACATCCGCCGCGCGTTCTTTCATATATTCATCTTCCATGGAAGCAAACATATCTGCAAAATTATCGCCGGTCAGGGCAACCGCATACTCGGCGTTCACCTTCTGCGTCCGTATGATATTCAGAACGGAGTCTATATAATCATCGTCCGCGAGCATCATCTGATGAACTTCAAAAACGGCAGCATTGGTTTCTCCAACCTCTTTTACCGCCTTTTCATAAAGTTTCCGCAGTTGTTCTACAGCCGTTTCTTTCGCTTCTTCATAACGCTTAATCTCCGCCTCGCTGTCTTCCCGTTTTTCCCGCTTTACTTCCTGCTCTCCTTTTGTATAAAGCTGGATAGGACCGATGGCAATTCCGCCAAACACGCTTTTTCCATGATATACAGTCATTGATCTTTCTCCTCTCAACCACCTGTAAGACTGATTCCGGATGTTTCTACAGATTTTCCTTCATAAATGCCATTACGGTATCACAGGCATCCGCTTCGTCAGCGCCGTCAAACGTAAAAGTTACGGTATCGCCTTTCTTTGCGGCTAGTCCCATGACGCCAAAAATCTTCTTACAGTCCGCCGTCTTTCCATCTTTTGAAATCTGAATGGAAGATGTGAAATTCTTTGCCGTCTTGATCAGTTCTCCCGCCGGTCTGGCATGGATCCCCTGTTCATCTGTAATTACATAATCAAAGGTTTTCATTCTGTTTTCCTCCTAACATCTATTTATAGATCCCATTATATTTCTGAAACAACTTTCTTTTTCAAAATACCTAATAAAAGAGCGGACACTACCGTTCCGGCAGCCAGAGCGATCAGATAAAATAACGGATGCCCTACTACAGGGAACACAAAGATTCCGCCATGCGGCGCCATCAGGGTACATTGCAGCGCCATGGAAAGCGCCCCTGCCAAAGCGGAGCCTGCAATACAGGCAGGCAAAACCCTGAGGGGATCCGATGCCGCATAAGGAATCGCGCCCTCTGTGATAAATGCCAGTCCCATAATAAAATTCACCGGTCCGGATTGCCGTTCCTCCCGATTGAACTTATTCTTAAAAAGCAGGGTTGCAAGTGCGATCGCACATGGCG
>CANRMC010000167.1 GCA_947631605.1 uncultured Lachnospiraceae bacterium | reverse complement strand
CGGAAGACAGGAATAAAGACAAGCGGATCCGCAGGTATAAAGAGATCAATATGGCGCGGTTCTCCAATATTTATATGATCGTGGGAGTTGTGATCGGCATACTTGTCTGCTATTTCCTTGTTATGCCTTCAAGAAACCGGAAATACAGACAGGAAATCTCCAATCTCATAGTTTCCTATGATGAACAGCTGACTGCGAAAAACGGACTGGTTGTGAATCTGGACAGTCAGATAGCGGAATTAAACGGCAGGATTCAGGAACTTCAAGGGGAAAATGACAGCCTGAACAGGGAACTGGAGGAAATGAAACAGAGGATCGAGGATTATAAGAGCCGGATTCCACAGGATCCGGAAACAGGAGAAGGACAGGAAGCAGGAGGCTACCAGACCGGCGGTTCTGTTCCGGAAGAGGACCTTACCAACATGATAAATAACGAATAGAATACGAAAGAAGCGAAATCATAAATTTCGCTTCTTTTTTTCGACAAAAATCGTACAGTAAGGGAGAATGAAAATGAAGCTTTATGATATAGAAAATGGAATTATGGTTTATTATCTGCCGGAGGAACTGGATCATTATGCGGCAGAACGTATCCGCAAGAAGAGTGATGCGGTATTTGATGAAAAGGAAGTGAAGAACCTGATCTTTGATTTTAAGAATACCTGTTTTATGGACAGCTCCGGTATCGGACTCATTACCGGCAGATATCGGAAAATTCATGATAACGGAGGAACTGCTTATATTGTCAATGTAAACAGCGCCATTGATAAAGTGCTGAAAATGTCCGGAATATACCGTATTATCGGCAAATGGAACAGCAAGGAAGATATAATTAACGAGCTTATTAAAGGAGGATATTATGAGTAATACCAACGAAATGACATTGGAATTTACGAGCATATCACAGAATGAGAGTTTTGCAAGAGTGGTAGTGGCAGCCTTCATATCCAGAACGAATCCAACCATTGAAGAGGTTTCCGATGTGAAAACTGCTGTTTCGGAGGCAGTTACCAATTCCATTATCCATGGCTATGATAATGGCGACGGAAAGATCAGTATAAAAACCGTCGTTCAGGACCGTCAGGTGTACATAGAGATCCGGGATGAGGGAAAGGGAATTCCGGATATCGAACGTGCAATGGAGCCTCTCTTTACCACCAGACCGGACATGGACCGTTCCGGAATGGGTTTTTCCTTCATGGAGGCATTTATGGATGAGCTTCATGTGGAATCCGAGGTCGGAAAAGGGACAGTCATCAAGATGAGAAAGGAGATTGGCGCAGGTCATCATTTTGAATAAATGGATCATGATATGAAACTATTTGAACTTGCTAACAGAGGAGACAAAAGCGCAAAGGAAAAAATAGTTTCGGAAAATACAGGTCTTGTTTACAGTGTGGCAAGGCGTTTCATGGGCAGAGGGTACGAATTGGAGGATTTGTTTCAGATTGGCTGTATCGGTCTTCTGAAAGCGATCCAGCGGTTTGATTTCAGTTTTGAGGTGAAGTTTTCCACTTATGCGGTGCCGATGATACTTGGTGAACTGAAACGGTTTTTAAGAGATGACGGCATGATTAAAGTAAGCAGAAGCCTGAAGGAAACAGCGATAAAGGTGTATGCCGTACGGGAACAGCTTGAAAAAAAGACCGGCAGGGAACCAACCATGGAGGAGTTGGAAAAGGCAACCGGTATCAGCAAAGAAGATATGGCGTATGCGCTGGAGTCCACAGCAGGCGTTGAGTCTTTGTATAAGACCGTATATCAGGATGACAATAATCCTGTCATGCTTGTGGACAAGCTCGTGACGGATGGATACGAGGATAAAATGACAGATCATCTTGCTCTGATGGAAGCTCTCGGCAGTCTCGAAATGCGGGAGCAGGAGTTGATCCGGCTGCGCTATTATCAGGATAAAACCCAGAGCGAGGTGGCTGAAAAATTCGGAACTTCTCAGGTTCAGATTTCCCGTATGGAGAAAAAGATCATCGAAAAAATGAAGAAGTTTTTCTAAACGGAGCCGGTCTTGACATGAAGATTCTTCCATTATATAGTTTAAATATGCTTAAATAACTTGAAATAACGATAGCAGAAAACAGCGAAAAGGAGAAAGATGTGAGTCTTCGATACAGGATAAAACAATACATGAAAATGTTTCTGCAAAATGTGTATCTTCCGAGAATTTATCAGAAAGAATGTGTAAATCTGATCCAGACCGGAAAAATACTTTTTGCAGATGCTCATTGTAACGGGATTACGCCGAGTATGCAGGCCGTATACGAGAGGCTTAAGGAATATGGTTATGAACCGGAGGATATGTGTGTTGATTTTGCTGATATGTCGGTAAAGGAAAAAATAAGCTATCTGAAGCGGTTTATGAAAGAATATGCTACCGCAGAGTATGTTTTCCTCTCTGATTATTTCATGCCGGTATCCGCCTGCCGGAAGCGTGCGGCAACGAAGGTCATTCAACTCTGGCACTCCGGCGGACTTATGAAAAAAATGGGTTATGATGCGCCGCAGGATATACCTCCTTATTATAAAGGACAACTGACGAAAAATTACGACCTTGTTACAGTGAGCGCTGAACAATGTGTTCCCGTCTGGGCGCAGGCGTTCCGTATTCCGGAGGAATGTGTAAAGCCTCTGGGACTGGCAAGAACGGATATTTATTATGATGAAGATTATAACCGTAAGAACAGAGAGGATTTTTACCGTCTCTATCCGGAAGCAGAGGGAAAGAAAATTGCAGTCTATGCGCCGACTTTTTCCGGACGCGCGTCCCAGCCGAAATGCGCGGGACTGAACGCCGGAATCGAAGACGCTTTCCGACGGCTTCAGGATGAATGGTTCTTTATTATCAAACTTCACCCGTATCTGGAACGGAAATATCCGAAATACCATTCTGAAATGAAGACGGAAGCGCTTTTTGAAGCAGCGGATCTTTTGATCACGGATTATTCATCTGTATTATTTGATTATCTGCTCTATGAAAAACCGTTTCTTCTGTTTGCACCGGATCTCGATTGTTATGAGATGGAGCGCGGACTTTATGTAGATTATTATAGTTTCCCCGCTCCCGTAGTCACCAGCGCAGGCAGGCTGGCGGCGCTTCTTCGGACATCCGAGTGGCAGACGAACTGGGAAGCGCTTTCCGAATGCAGGAAGAAATATATGGGGTGCTGCGACGGTCATTCTGTGGAACGGATTCTTGCAGAGGCAGGACTAAGACGAAAAAGGGGATAAAAT
>CANRMC010000166.1 GCA_947631605.1 uncultured Lachnospiraceae bacterium | reverse complement strand
GACGTGCAACTTTCCTTCCGATTTCTTCCGTTACGGCAAGAAATACCGTAAACCCTGAGGTACTGAAGGAAACCGGCGTGATCGGCACTGCTTCCCAGCTTGTAAACGCCGATAAGAAATATAAAAATATCATCGAAAGCCTTCTTGCAAGGAGTATTGTGGTAGATCATATCGACAATGCCATATTGCTTGCAAAAAAATATAAACAAACCCTGCGTCTAGTAACGCTCGAGGGTGAACTTATCAATCCCGGCGGCGCCATGACGGGCGGTACATTTAAGAATTCCAGCAACCTTCTGGGGCGGAAACGGGAACTCGAAGATATTGCAAAGGAGATCGGAAAGACCGAGGAGAAGTACCGGCGGCTGCAGCAGGAGGAAGCAGAACTGAAGATGAAGCGGGATTCCCTGCGGGAGCAGAAGGAGAAATACAGTGAAGTCCTTCAGCGCCTTTCTCTGGATCAGAATACCATCAGCCTGCGGCTCGGGCAGTTAGATACTTCCCTGAAGCAGATTACAGACAGCTATCAGAGTATACGGAAAGAAAATGAAGAACTGGAAGCGCAGATCCGGGAGATCAACAACAATAAAGAAGAATTGTATGCTTCCACAAAAGAGCAGGAGTCTGCGATCAAAAACAGGGAGCAGAGGATCGCAGAGCTGGAGATTGCCGTCGAAGAAAAGAAACAAAAGCAGAAAGCCAAAGAAGAAGGCATATCGGAACTGGTTCTTAATTTTAATACCATCAAACAACAGGTAGATTTCATTGTAGAAAATATAAAAAGGATCAAGGCTGAGGAAAATCGGTTCCTTGAGACTGAAAAAGACTTGAAAGAACGGCTTTCCCATGCCGGTTCCGAGGCGGCTTCCCTGACGAAGACGATCGAAGGTCTGAAACAAAAGATAAAGGCAAATCAGACGCTGATTGAAAAAGAAGAAGAAACCCTTAGTGCCTTCCAGACAGAAAAAGAAGAAATGAACCGGACGCACAAGGATTTCTTCGCAAAGCGGGAGGAACTGTCGGAGCAGATAAACGGACTGGATAAATCCGCTTACCGTCTGAATACCGCCATCGAAAAGGTAAATGAGCAGAGTGAGAATCTGAACGCTTATATGTGGGAAGAATATGAACTTACCTATAATCGTGCGCAGGAATTCCGAAATGAAGATATGCAGGACGCAGCGGCGCTGAAAAAGAACATTTCTTCCGTAAAAAATCAGATCCGCCTTCTGGGTGATGTAAACGTCAACGCCATTGAGGATTATAAAGCCGTTTCGGAACGGTATGAATTCTTAAAAGCGCAGCATGAAGATATTGTAAATGCGGAGGCAAATCTGGTAAATATTATAAATGAGCTGGATCGCGCCATGAAAGAAACCTTTGCCGAGAAGTTCAAAGAGATCCGGATCATGTTTTCCAAGGTATTCCGGGAACTCTTTGGCGGTGGTAAAGCGGATCTCGAACTGGTAGACGATAGCAATCTTCTGGAGACCGGCATTATCATCAACGCCCAGCCGCCGGGAAAGAAACTGCAGAATATGATGCAGCTTTCCGGTGGAGAGAAGTCGCTTACCGCTATTTCTCTGTTATTTGCGATCCAAAGCCTGAAACCTTCTCCGTTCTGTCTTCTGGACGAGATTGAGGCCGCTCTGGACGATTCCAACGTCAAACGGTTCGCACGATATCTGGAACGTCTGACGAAAGAGACCCAGTATATCGTAATCACGCATAGAAAGGGTACCATGGAAGCCGCAAATGTCCTGTACGGCATCACGATGCAGGAAAAAGGCGTTTCCACACTGGTATCTGTAAATATGATTGAAGAAAGTCTGAATTAAGGAGGAACTGCCATGGGATTTTTTCAGAAATTAAAAGACGGTCTGACAAAGACAAGAGACAGCATTTCCAAAAGCTTCGCCAATGTGTTTAAGGCGTCTGAAATCGATGATGATTTCTATGATTCGCTGGAAGAAACGCTTGTTATGTCAGATATGGGATATGAAACAACGGAAAAAGTCATTTCCGATCTCAGGATAAAGGTGAAAGACCAGAAGATCAAAGAAGCCGCTGCCTGTAAAGAGCTTCTCATCAACAGCCTGCGGGACCAGATGACGGTTGCCGACAATGCCTATGATTTTGAAGATAAAAAATCCGTCATTCTTGTGATCGGCGTAAACGGCGTAGGAAAAACTACATCGATCGGAAAACTTGCCGCACAGTACAAAAACCGCGGCAAAAAAGTTCTGATCGCCGCAGGCGACACATTCCGCGCGGCAGCCATCGATCAGTTAAAGACATGGGCAAACCGGGCGAATGTAGATATTATCGCACAGGGCGAGGGTTCCGATCCGTCCGCCGTTGTTTACGACGCGGTAAATGCGGCAAAGGCGAGAAATACGGACATTCTTCTGATCGATACGGCGGGACGTCTCCACAATAAAAAGAATCTGATGGACGAGCTGGCAAAAATGCGCCGGATCATTTCTAAGGAATATCCGGAAGCAAATGTAGAAAGCCTGATCGTTCTGGACGGCACGACCGGACAGAATGCATTGGAGCAGGCAAGACAGTTCTCTACGGTTACGGATATTGACGGAATCATTATTACCAAGCTGGACGGTACGGCAAAGGGCGGAATCGCGATCGCTATTCAGGCGGAACTTTCCGTTCCGGTAAAATATATCGGTATCGGCGAGAAGATCGACGATCTGCAGCGCTTTGATCCGAGCCAGTATGTAACGGCGCTTTTCTCGGATTTTGATATGAAATCCGATATGGAAATGCTGATAGACGCAGATATAGAAGAAATTCCAAAAGATGACGACTTGTTTGATCTGTAAGTAAGACCTTGGAAGAAGGAGAATGGAAATGGAAGAATTAACACTTGCGAAATTTGAAGAAGCTTATGAAATCGTTTCAAAAATAGCATTTAATACCGGACTGATCGAGAGTGATTTTTTGAGCGAGCTGTCCGGCAACAAAGTATTTTTAAAACCTGAGAATATGCAGCTTACCGGCGCATATAAGATCAGAGGCGCTTATTACAAGATCAGCCAGCTCTCGGACGAAGCCCGAAAGAAAGGACTGATCACGGCTTCGGCAGGCAACCATGCGCAGGGCGTTGCTTATGCCGCAAAGGCGTACGGCGTAAAGGCAGTGATCGTCATGCCGACGACAACGCCGCTGATTAAAGTAAACAGGACAAAAGCCTACGGTGCGGAGGTTATCCTCTACGGCGACGTATACGACGAATCCTG
>CANRMC010000165.1 GCA_947631605.1 uncultured Lachnospiraceae bacterium | reverse complement strand
ATGAAATAATTCCACCCAGAACACCTCCGGGTGGAATTTAATCCTGCAAAGTGGAATTTGGGTTTTCAATTCACCAAATTTTTACAATATTTTTCTGTCCGTATTTTTAAAGCAATTGCAAATAAAAAAGCCGTATGAAAAACAGCAAGGCGGTCTTCAAAAACTCAGATATCATACGGCTTTCATATTCATTTAATTAACGGCTTTTCATAAGAAACAATATCTATGCAGAGCGAATCACTCAAAACGATCCTGGCAGTCCTCCCAGCTCATCGGCTTTGCAAAATAATATCCTTGCGAATGGTTAATTCCCAGTTCTTCTATTACTTTCTGAATATTTTCATTTTCTACATATTCCGCAACGACCTGTCTGTCGTTTTTGCTGCACCAGCCGTTTACCATCTCCATAAGTTCCCGGCAGTTCTCATCATCACAGATCCTCTTTACGATTTCTCCGTCGATCTTTATTATATCGGCGTCAATCCGGATAATATGCAGCATATTGGAGAATCCGCTTCCAAAATCATCTATGGCAATCTTTGCGCCATACTCATGAATACTGTCTGCAAACTGCTGAATGTATGTATAATCCTGTACTTCCTCGCTCTCTACCAATTCAAAGATAAAATTCTCCGGATACTTTTCCTCTTTCAAACGGCGGAAAATGGTACGGATCATTTCACGGTCATAAATATCACGGACATTCAGGTTAATGCTGACCTTCCGGTTCTGATTTTGAAAAATATCCATAACCTTATTCACCATAAATACAGATAATACATTATATAATCCATATTCCTTGGCAATCGGAAGAAACTGTCCCGGATAATACATATTTCCGTCTTCATCTGTAATCCGGATCAAAGCCTCGTACATTCCGATACGCTTACTTTCATTATCATAAATCCCCTGAAAATGCGGAACGATTCTGTCATGCAGCATAGCGTCTTTCAAAATCTGGAGCATACGCATATCTTCTTTGATATCTGTCCGTTCCTGTTCGATCTCGTTGTATATCACGAACGACATTTTCTGTTTGTCCGCATATTCTATAGCTTCATCCACTTTCTGAATCATATTTTCCTCATGGTTAATCAAAACACAGCCGTAAGAGAAAATAAATTCTTTCCGGACGATCGCATTGAGTTTTGCTAATGTTTCTTTTGATACCGAAGCAAAGTCCGTATCTGTCATACCGGCGTCCGCCGCAATCATCAGCCCGCACTCACCATAACTATATAAATGTATACCCTTTGTCTTTAACTCATCTCCGATTTCACGATAAATCTTCTTTAATTCTTCCTGTAATGCATCCTGACCAAGGAACAAACGGATCACTCTGTCATTTTTCAGGGTAAATACCGCAATCTTATCCAATCCTTCATTTTTCTCATCAAAGAGGAAGCGGCTCTGATTATCCAGATCCAGATTTTCATTATAGAAGATTGCCCGCTGCATCTGATCATACTGCTTATCCAACTGACGGTTCAACTGTTTGTTGCCCATGGTTAAAAGATAATTTACCATTTGAACATTGTCATACTGAAGTCCGGCGATATTCTGTAATGCTTTTTCTTTGAGGAAAAGCTTTGCATCCGGATTTTCGGAAAGACCTGCCAATACAAAGGTGGAATTCGCATATACATTCTGTCCGTCTTTATTTCCGATCTCTCCCGCCACCATAGCGCCGCTCATATTGGTTGTCTGGAACTGGGCGGTTTCCCAGGTTGCACAATCCTGAAGCATCCACATTCTTGCCAGACAGTCATAGGCGAACAATGCTTCCAGCGGTTCCTTATGCATATCCCTGTAGACCTCGTTCATCTGGTCAATGATCTTCTGCGGATCAAAATATCCAAGGGAGAATTTCATACCTTCTGATATTTCACTGAACAGATTGATACGGTTTCTCTTTTCTGATTTCCATGGTTCCGGCAGGGTTTCATACGGCTCATATACCACGTTGTGGGACATTTTGCTTCCTTCACTTACAAGAGGGAAAATGCCGGCGAGATTCGGATTCTTCTCCAGTTCTTCTTTTCCGAGCATTTCTTCATACCACTGCGCGCCGTCCGTTCCTTCTACTTCATCTAAGAAATGTTCATGTACTTTTGTGATCTCATAACTTCTTCCTACGGCTTCCACGCCGCTGATCACATTTTCATATACGCTTAACGTCGGTGAGATCAGAAGAACAGCAGACATACTATTTATAGAAGCTGTAGTATCGGATAATACATAAGCAGCTTTTTCCGATTCATGATATACATCTTCTGCCATATAAGCAACACCGCCGATCATCCGGACGCCCGGATTCTCACGGTTCATGCTTCTGACAAATTTTGCGGTCTTATAATAAGAAAGCGGGAAAAATACCAACATCAGACCCTGAGCGCCCTTAATTAAATTCCTGGATATTTCCCTGCATAATTCTTCGCCGCTTTTTTCACCATTCTCCGTTTCACAGGAAAACATACCGAACCGCATTTCACAGTTTTCAAACTCTGAAATGGAAATCAGACAGGAGTCCGATAAAATATTTCCTTCACAGATAACCATAGAACTGCTGCAGCCTGTCAGAATGGCATTTGGCAGAACTTTCTTTATATCCTCCGCCAGTGACTGCGCCTCTGTTATCGAATGTACGGTACTGTGGATTCTGACCAGTACCTGTTTATCTTTGTCCAAACCGATTCCTTCTACAAAGGCATTAAAGTTTTCAATTGAATCATATAAGTGGTTGTACGACTTCATCTGGACCTCCTTTATCACCGGTGGAAATTTTCTAAAACAAATTAGCTATATTATAACATTGAAAAGCTGAATACTCAATCATTTTGTCAATTAAATCAGAGAAAGCGCTTCCGTCAGATTAGAGACATATATGATTTTGATCCCTATCGATTCCATGCTTTTTTCATAATTGGATTTTGGGATCACACAGGCTGCAAACCCCATCTTGGCGGCTTCTTTCACCCGTACCTGAATATTGGTCACACCCCGGATTTCGCCAGCCAGTCCTATCTCGCCGATAATTACGGTCTTGGAATCAATCGGCCGATTCCGGAAACTCGAATAAATAGCGCATATGATCCCTAAGTCGATCGAAGGGTCATTCATCCGCATACCGCCTGCAATATTTACATATGCGTCGCAGCCGGACAGATTGACGCCCGCCCGTTTTTCCAATACCGCAATCAGAAGATTGACACGATTGTAATCGATTCCTACCGACGTCCGGCGCGGCATATTGAAATTTGTATCGCAGATCAGAGCCTGAAGCTCCAATAAAATCGCT
>CANRMC010000164.1 GCA_947631605.1 uncultured Lachnospiraceae bacterium | reverse complement strand
CGCTCATCCCCGTTTCCGATAGAATTGTATTGAATTATAGAATTTTCTCACGCTTTTGTCAACAGGGCGGATATGGAATAAATTTTAAAGTTTTTATATAGTAAAATTTTTAAAAATTTTTCCTCTTGCCGGTGTTGACAATTTTTTTTGCATAGTGTATTATATGCGTTAAAGTTGACTAAACATATTAGAGACTTGTCCGCGTATTTTGCCGGACAGGTCTCTTTTCTTTATTAAAAAGGAAGGGATTAAGCTATGAGTACAGTTAATTTGAAAACACCCGAGGTGTCGGTACGCGAAATCCGTCTCGGCTCAATTACGGGATTTCAGGGAAACGCATCCGAGCTTCTGGATTGCGTAAAATGTGGGAAATTGAAGGACAAGAAACGGTCTTTTTCACAGTGCCTCGGCTGCTCGACATCAAACGCCGCCTGCACCACGATCCTCATACAGGACGCGGTGACAATCAGTCACGGACCTGTCGGCTGCTCGACGTGTCTGCATGAGTATGCTTTTACATATCGCGTCAACGCGCCGCTGCGCGGTGTGGACAGACCATCGCAGCGCAGGGTTTATTCAACCAATCTTACGGAAAAGGACACGATTTACGGCGGAGCCTTAAAGCTTGAAAACACAATTCGCGAAGCGTATAAGCGTTCAAAGCCGAGCGTAATTTTTGTGCTGACCACCTGCGCCGCCGGCATTATAGGCGATGATGTGGAGAGCGTTACAAACTCATTGGAGGAGGAGCTGGGCATCCCGATTGTGGCGATTTTCTGTGAGGGATTTCGTTCCAAAATGTGGACGTCCGGTTTTGACGCGGGTTATCACGGTATCGCAAGAAAACTTATAAAGCCTGCCGAAAAAAAGCGTAATATAATCAATGTAATAAATTTCTGGGGCAGCGATGTATTTAACAAATGGTTCAACCGATTCGGCTATGAGGCAAATTATCTCACGCCGTATTCGACATATGAGACTATCCGACATTCATCCGAAGCGGTATGTACCGTTCAGGCGTGCGCGACATTAGGCTCGTATCTCGCGACCGCACTCGATCAGGAATTCGGCGTGCCCGAGCTTAAAAACTCACCGCCCTACGGTATAGCGCAGACCGAAAGATGGTTCAGAGAGCTGGGCCGGCTTATCGGCAAGGAAGATGAAATAGAGGAATTTCTGAAAGAGGAAAGAGAAAAGTATATGCCCAAAATTGAGGAGCTTCGCAAAAAATTATCCGGCAAAACCGCGTATGTTACGGCGGGAGCTTCGCACGGTCATTCGCTTCTGGCAATGCTTCAGGAGCTTGGAATGAAAGCCGTCGGCGCGGCGATATTCCATCACGACCCCCAATATGACAGCGCAAGCTCGGACGCGGATACATTGAAGCATACAATAGAGGATTACGGCGACATTCCCAATTATAACGTCTGCAACAAGCAGGAATTCGAGCTTGTAAACGTGCTGAACCGCCTGCGCCCCGATATTCTTTTTGCGCGGCACGGAGGCATGACATTATGGGGCGCAAAATTCGGTATTCCGTCGCTGCTGATTGGCGACGAGCATTTCGGCATGGGTTACGAAGGACTTGTTAAGTATGGTGAACAGATACTTGAAACCATTGAAAATAATGAGTTTGTAAAAAATCTTGAAAAGCACGCGGTAAATCCGTATACAAAATGGTGGCTTGAACAGGAGCCGTACACATTCCTGAAGGGAGGCAGAAACTGATGGCAGGACTTATCGAACAAGAGCGTTACGCCTGCGCCATAGGCGCGCTGCAGACGGTTGTGGCGATCCCGAGAGCGACGCCTATTCTCCACTCCGGTCCCGGCTGCGGAACAATGGTTCAAGGCTTTTTTGAGCGTTCCACCGGCTATGCCGGAGGCAGCACTTCGCCATGTACCAACTTCAGTGAAACGGAGGTTGTTTTCGGCGGCGTGAACCGTTTAAGACAGATCATCGAAAATACATATAAGGTGCTCGATACGGACTTACAGGTGGTCGTAACGGGCTGTACCGCCGATATTGTAGGCGATGACGTGGCATCGGTAACCGATGAATTTTTAGCTGAGGGCAAGCCGATAGTTCATGTGGAGACGGCAGGCTTTAAATCAAACAACTACGTTTCTCACAGTAATGTCGTGAACGCTATTATCGACCAGTATGTTGACAGGTTTATCGATGAAAATCCGGTGCGGAGCGAGAGGAACCTTGTAAATCTTTTTGCTTCAATTCCGTATCAGGATCCATTCTGGAAGGGCAATCTGACAGAGTATAAGCGTCTTTTGGAGGGCATAGGCTTAAAGGTAAATGTGCTGTTCGGTCCGTATTCGGACGGTGTGAAGGAATGGCAGACAATACCGCGTGCAAACTTCAACATTTTAGTGTCCCCGTGGTATGGAGAACCTATCGCGAAGCACTTAGAGAAAAAGTACGGACAGCCGTATTATCACTTCCGCTATGTGCCGATCGGGGCGAACGAAACAACGCGTTTCTTAAAAGAGGTTTTAGACTACGCAATAGCAAACGGAGCGGAAACAGACAAGGAAAAGGCGCTTAAATTCATCGACCGGGAGGAGCGTGCCTACTACGAGGAAATAGACAATCTGGCGACATTCCTTTTGGAATTTCGTTACGGACTGCCCAATCACGTTCATATCCTGCATGATGCCGGCTATGTCGTAGGATTATCGAGATTTCTGCTTCACGAAACCGGAATTGTGCCGAAGGAGCAATTTATAGTTGACAATACTCCGAAAGAGTATATCGACCGGATCACGGCGGATTTGAAGGGTGCGTCGGATAAGCGTGATATACCGGTATATTTCAATCCCGACGCGGGCGCGGCGCAGGATATAATCAGAAAGGTCACACGCAGCGGACGCGGTCTTATAATCGGCAGCGGCTGGGATAAGGAGCTCGCAAAGGAAAAGGATTACGATTTTCTTTCCGCATCACTTCCGACTCCGTACAGATTGGTGCTCACAACAAATTATGTCGGTTATACCGGCGGTTTGAGAGTAATCGAGGACATCTACGATACGGTTCTTTACACTTATAGATAATATCATCAACACACTGAATATCGGAAGGATATTTTCCTTCCGATAAGTTTTTAAGGAGGGGATTATTATGGCACTGATAGCGGTTGCAAGCACAGACGGCATTAATATCAATGAGCATTTCGGCAGGGCGGCGGTTTTCAGGATATATGAAATAAAGAACGGCGGTTACTCTTATGTGGAGCTGCGCGATGCTGTTGCCGCATGTCAGCACGCGCACAGTCATAACCAAACAAATTTTGACAG
>CANRMC010000163.1 GCA_947631605.1 uncultured Lachnospiraceae bacterium | reverse complement strand
GCTGGACTGCCGCAGCATTTGTCAGGATACGGACATTTTGCAGGAATACCTCCGCAAAACTACCGGACTATATGTCTCCCAAGGTTCCCAGTACGGGCAGAACGGAAAGGGATTTCTGCGTATGAATATCGCCTGCCCACATACGGTGCTCATGGACGGACTTGACCGTCTTTCCCATGGTGTCCGAAACTTCCTGAACCAAAAGACGGAGCCGGAATGTGAAACAGAATGAACAAAAATTTGCAGAAAGGATATACGGCCGCTAACCGATAGAAATATACAAAAGCGCTATTTCTAACAATATGCAGATAATATAAACCAATAGTTTATTATCTTTGATATTGGACAGGATAAAATCGTCCGCATATTTTTTCTTATAATCAATCTGCATGATATTCTCAAACGTCGTTTTATCCATATCTGTAGATATATCTTTTGTAATTGATTTCAGCTCTGACATTTTATTCATGCAGTCGCTTAACTCATCCAGCAACGTAAAAACATTCTTTTTAGCGATCATCCGGCTGAACAGCTTTGCCTTCTTATTTATATAGAAATCCGATATATACGCGATCAATAAGATACAGTTATAGAACAGCAGAAATCCGAAATACGCATAAATAAAATATAGCAATCCTTTCAAAGCCGGGGCGATATTAAAGACAAAGAATTTCCGGAATGAAAATACCAATATTTCAACCACGATCAAAAGTATTACAACGATAACTGCGCTTGGTATTTTAGAACTCTTATTCCGCATCCTTACATGAATTGATTCGATCTGCCTTTCATATTGCAACATGACAAAATCCATATGCTTCTTTGCTTCGCGGCAGGCATATTGTTTTTCCTCCGGCGCCATGTCATACGTTTCATTGTCATTTTTACGCAAATGGTACATATTTTTCCTCTTATAAAATAATTTTAATTTCAAAAAAATCTTTCACTTTTAATTTTTTCAATCATCTTACTGTTAAAAAATATGCCTATTATGCTGAAACAGCTTAATGTGATTACAACGGCGGAATATGAATCGATTGATTTTTTTTGCAGTATATCCAGGCAGTAAAATGCGATTAATAATAAAAATGCGGGAAATGCCGAATATATGATCTGCATAAATTGATTCTTCGTGATCCATAAAACCAAATTATACAGAGACAAACAGAAAGACGCTATGACCGGAATCACCAAAAATGTCAATATAATGCTTAAAAAGCTAAAAGGAATCGGATAATCAAACATAGTTCTTAAACAAACAATATATACAATAATACCAATGGCACTTAAAAGATAACTTAAAATAATGGCAAAAAAGTACTGCCCCAGCCATATATACCGTGCATTCTTTGTTGTTCCCAAAACCAGCTCCAATGTTCCTTCTTTCTTTTCTATGCTACAACTCTGACATAAAATAACGCTGCCTAACATAATCATTATCAGCATAGTCATAACATAAATATTATTAATTACAAAAACTTTAGGATCAGCAAGCATACCGCTTTCAAGAATATCTTTGCTTGTTGCTATATAAGCGTATAATAAAATGATTATATAAAATAAGCATATCCCAAATGTGGATTTCCAGAATAATTTCGATTCCTTCCATATTACGGCTTTTAACAGTTTAACCTTCATCTATGCTATTCTCCTTTACAAATATCTCGTTCAGATCAGCATATTCCATGGCAAATTCTTTTACAATTGTCTTTCTTGAAAATAAAATCTTTGCAATTTCTTCCACATTTTCTTTTTCTGTGTAAATCAATATATTCTCTCCGTCTATGATATAATGATCGTAAAGGCCTTTGATACAACCTAATATATCATCTGTGTTATTGTGGAATGGCTGAATTCTTAAATACTTAAAATAATCTTTTATAATTTCATCCACCAGATTATCCTGAATAATTTCACCATTTTTAATCAAAACGATCCGATTGCATAACATCTTTACTTCACTCATATTATGAGAAGTGTAAATGATTCCTCTATCTGACTTTTTTACCCAGTTTTTCAGGCATCTTATCATTGTCAACTGGCTATCGACATCCAATCCGTCAAAAGGCTCATCTAAAATCAGTAAATTTGGCTCGATTGCCAGAGTTCTTGCCAGAACCAAGCGTCTCTTCATTCCTTTTGAATATTTCATAACCTTAACATTTTCATAGTTTCTGAGACCAACCAGTTCTAAATACTCATCTATGATCGTATCAAAATTATAGTCAAAGTATATTCTTAAATAAAATTCCATGTTTTCTCTGGCTGTCAACTGACTATAAAGACCGTTTTTATCTAAAACCACACCTATTTTAAAATCTTTTATATTCTTATTGACCGTAATCTCCCCTTCATTTATGCTGCATAAGCCGGTAATCGCACGAATTGTCGTCGTTTTTCCTGCGCCGTTTGCCCCAATGTAGCCTAAAATATCCCCGCACCGAACATTAAACGATATACCTTTTAGCACTTCATGATCGGAGTATCTTTTTTTTACATTCCTTACAGCTAATAAAAGCTCCTTATCTTCTTCTATCACAGATCAATACTCCTCTCTTATTTTTCTATCCATTATCTGAAAAATACACATTCATATAATTCTGTGGCTCTCTATCTAACTGGTCGAGAACAGCGTACCATTCATCATCTCCCCATACCTAACCAACACCACATTTTTCATCTCATTTGCCCTATCGACACACCCTTTGGTAAAGCCGGTCTTGGCAAAGAGATAAAAGTACTTATTTTTATATGGAAAGAGATCACTTCGCTTTACCAGCGTCTCCAGCACACCCAGGTCAACTTTTTCGTTCGTCCATTTGCACTCACCGAAAATGGCGGTAGTTTTGTCCTGCTCAGCGAGAATATCGATCTCAGCCTGACGTTTTTCTTTCGGGTCGTTACCCCACCAACGGCCGATGGAGGAAAACTGCACCGGACACTTTCCTGCCAGCAGCAGCTTCCAAAGATATTGCTTGCAGATCTCCTCAAACACCTTACCCATGTAGTCAGACAAAAACGGTTCGATACGCTTGTAAGCAAGATCGGCGGCGCCACGGGCAATAATGGAATTATTCTCCGGCACAAAGCGATACCAGAAGCGGAACAGGTTGTCCTCAATGGCGTAAATCGCCTTTCGGGACATATTTTCGCCATAAGGCGTCTCTTTTCGTATAATTCCGAGAGTGAGCAGATTTTTCACATAGGTGGAACACACATTCGTATCTTCTCCGACCTTGCCGGAAATCTCCGACATCCGAGTGGAACCGGCAGCGATTGCCGTGATGATGGCGTTATAGAGTGCAGGCTCCCGCACCTCCTGCTTGAGCAGGTTTTCCGG
>CANRMC010000162.1 GCA_947631605.1 uncultured Lachnospiraceae bacterium | reverse complement strand
CCCGGTCGACCAGCGCGAGCGCTTCATGCGCCAGGAGGAGCTTTTGAAATTAGGCGACGAGGAAGCGAACTCGATAGACGAGGACTTCATGCGCGCGCTTGAAATCGGCATGCCCCCGACGGGAGGAATAGGCTTCGGGATCGACAGGATGATAATGCTCTTGACAAATTCCCCGGCCATAAGGGATGTGCTGTTGTTCCCGACGATGAAGAGCATAGACAAGTAAAAGCCGTTGTTTATGCGCCTTTGCGGACATTTAACCGCGTTGAATACACCGGTGTATACACCATGAGGCATTAGCCTATAGTAAATGATAAACCGCCCCCGATTTGCAAGAGTCGGGGGCGGTTGTTCTTTGCTTGTTGTCTAATTTTTATAATTTTTTGTAAAAATGTCGGTATCTTAGCGGTTTTACACTGGAATATTGACATATCCATACTAAGGTGCTATAATTTTTTTAGAAATTTTTAAAAAGGAACGATGAACCATGCTGTCTGACCAGACCATCCCTGCCGTGAATACGAACCAGAATATAGAGCAAATATGCAATAATCTTCTTCCGAAAGATCTCAATGATTTTCTTTTAGAGCAGCTTTTCTATGCTCGCCAAAAGCTATACTACTTAGACGACGGACTTTATATGCGCAGATGTAATCATCTCGAGGCGATTCCTGACAGCAAACTGGAATCTCTCGTTCTGTCGGTCCTTGATGATAAGTTCAGATTAATCGGTAAGAGAAGCAGAGTAAAATCGGTCGCCGATTTGATAAGACTCCGCGATTCAAAGGATTTCATAAGTATTCCATCTGACAATAAGTTTATTGCGTTTAGCAATGGGGTCTTTGATGCTAAGGGATTTTGGTTTTATGAAACAACACAATCATCTGGTGTCAGTTTTGAGCAATTGGGAATAAACAGCAGATATGAGCTGAATATGGAAATGAATCCTGAGTGGTTCGGTCAAAAGTTTAGAATTGAATCTATGAGCTATGAGAGTATCTCGTCTAAGCAACAGATTATGAGCATTAATAGTACCGATACGTTTCCTTTTCCGGACTTTTGCAACTTATATAATGCAAACATAGCACTGGTAACTCCTGTTAAATATAACGATGGAAGTGAGATGTTTCTCTATAATGCCAGCGTTTCATTTCTTATTTCTATTTACAATACCATTTTAAATTTGCATACGCCTGTCGCTGACAAGTTCTTTTTTGACATTGCCAACGGAGACCTTAACATTGTCGAGCGCATCTATCAGATGATAGGGTATATACTGGTTCCGGGCAATGATGCAAAGGCGTATTTCCTGCTTCAAGGTGAGAGCAACTCCGGTAAGAGCATTTTGGGGAAATTTCTCGAAGGTTACTTCCCTCCCGAGCTTGTTACCTCTCTTGATATCTCGCGTCTTGGCGGGCAGTATCTTCCCGACGCCTTATCGACAAGCTGCCTGAACCTGTCGATGGATCTGCCGAACGGAAAGATGTCGGATAAATCGGTCGCGGCCCTCAAGATGCTGACAGGCGACGATATAATCACTCACGAGGTCAAATACAAGGATGCAAAGCCGTACAGAAACAAGTGCAAGCTTGTCTTTTCGACAAACTTCCCGCTTGATATGCAGATTTATGACCAGGCGTTTTTGAACCGAACGGTGTGCATACCGTTTACCAAATCAGTTCCGTATAAAAAGCAGGATTCGAAACTGCTTGATAAGCTGAATGCTGAAAGACCTTATATCACAGCCAAAGCACTTGCGCTTTATTATGTGCTTAGAGAAAACAACTTTAGGTTCTCCGGCAATGACCATTTGAAACCGAAGGTCACCTATCGAATGGATCCGAACGACATCATAAAGTTGTTCTTCACTACGCATTGTGAAACTACCGATATCGACAATGACTTTGTCAGCGCAAACGATTTGTATACCGAGTATCTCGCATTTTGCAGAAAAAACAGCATGCAGGCGTTGAACTCAATGCCGGGGTTCTCGCAAAGGCTGATGTACTTGTACGCTCCTGCTATTGAATCGGATAGAAAGGGCAGTCTCAACGGATACCGAAGGCTTAAACTATACAAAGACCCTGTCGTGTTTGTAGGGTCGAAGTCAGCTGCAAGCGAAAAAACGGGTCAAGAGTAGTCACAACTCAAAGACGATATTTTTAAAGTTTTAAACTATATAATATCCCCCTGAAGCGTCGCTTCAATAAACACTTCAGGAGGATTTATCATGTCTAAAATCACTATTTTGGTCGTCGAGCCCAGTAAGAAGCCATATGTCAAACAAATCGAAAACACCCTCAAATCACTTCAGCACGAAGTTGACGGTTACATTCAAGCCGTCTACCCCTGGGATGAGCCCATTGCTTTGATTTGTGACGAAGAATCAAAGCTGAAAAACAAGCCCTTCAACCGGGCTCTGCGAGATGAAAGCGGCAAGATGTACGATTATATCTCCGGCACTTTTATTATTACCGGTCTTGGCGAAGAAGACTTCGCTTCGCTGCCGCCGGAGCTTATTGCTCACTTCTCCGACCTATTCTCTGTCCCAGAGATTCTCGTCAGCATCGGCGGGCAACTGACCGTCTTGCCTTGTTGACGGAGTACCCCTGCTTACTCAGCAGGGGTTCTTTTTTTGCAATATTTGCCACCCTCGCAGCGGCCGGTAGTGAACAGTTCGCACTCCGGGCATTTGCAGGCACTGCTCACACTCGCAACCCGGTGCCGCTGCTTCTTGACATACATCTTCATATCATCGAGCATGTTTATAATCGCCGGCTCGCTTCTCTCAAAGAAAATCGCCATCTCCGTTATCCCGACTCCGTCGTAAAACATTTCCGCAAGCTGCTTTTTCTCATCTTTCGTCTAAGCACTCGACTGCTTCTCGGGTATGCTCTCGCGAAGTGTTAAAACTTTGTCTTTAATTTCCTGAGATTTCTGCATCTTCAAGTTCCCTTACAATTTATTCTTATTTCTATGTTGGATTTGGCCGTCACAAATCTTACTTTTATCTTGGATTTTTTCGCAAAATAGCAGATAAAGTGGTGATGTTAATCCCTTATTAAAAATCCAACATAAGAATAAATACTTAAAAAGGAGGCGGGCTGCAAATGTTAGAGCCGTATGGAGCACTGATGAGCGTAGCAGATGTTCAGGAGGTTTTAGGAGTAGGGAAAAATCGTGTCTATGAAATGCTGAATGACGGTACGATTTCTTCGATAAGAATCGGTAAGAACTGGAAGATACCGACCGAGGCAGTCGAGGAATATCTCAGAAGCTGGAGGACAAATCCGGCGGTCAGAAAAGGCTCAGGGGCAAGATAGCTCCTGAGCCTTTAAGGTTATTC
>CANRMC010000161.1 GCA_947631605.1 uncultured Lachnospiraceae bacterium | reverse complement strand
GCGCCGCATTTTGATTCGATCGCTCTGCCGTTTTTTGCTTCTTTGTCAACGAGAAACTTTACAATGCTAAATGATGCGGTATGGGTAACGCAGATAATATTAGATGATTCAATATCTATGTATTGTGCTACTTACGATATGCAGAACGGTAAATCGAAGGTTGTGACAAATATCGGAAGCACGCCGGAACTGGACGCGGATTCATTTGAGGACTGTAAACAGGGGATCATCGATTCCTGTGATCTGGTACTGATATATGATGGAAAAGAACAGCATGGGTATTATGAGGATATTCACGGAAACAGAAAGACAAATGTGAATTTCCTGAATAAAAATGTAATGAATGCCCTGCAGGAAATGGGAGATGATTACCAGGCGATCATCGGCATGAACATCCGGAAATATCCTGCCGAAAGCAATTTTTATGGCGAGTCCGTATGTTTTCAGCTGTGCAAGAAATTTGAGCATACCATACCGGTTTTTATATTTTCTGTTTTTGGATTTCTGCTTATGATGATATTGCTTACCGTTTCCACCGGTTATGTAGTAAATGATGCCGGGGAGCGGAAATTAAAACGGACTTTCCTGGATAAAATACCGTATGAAGTCTTTCTGCTTGTTCTGGCTGCCTTAGTATTTGCCAGTCTGATCTTGTTGATGGAGTATTCCAGAGGTTTCTTTGCTTCCTTTCTGCTGGGAAATATGACGGAAATGGATTATGTAGTATTGTCTTCTTTTGTCCTTTGCGCCGTACTCGCTTATCTGGCGGTGATCGAAACGTATCTGACTCTGGTCCGCCGGTTGAAAAACAGGACGTTTGTGAAAGACCTGCTTGTTGTACGTCTGATACGCCGGATCGGAAGATATTTCCATATGCTTCGGGAACGCGGAAAAGCCGGAAAAGTGGTTCTTTGGAAAAGCATAGCTCTTTTCGCGTTTAATCTCGTTTGTTCCATTATACTGGCATGCTTTCTGGTAGGAATGAGTGGTTCTGAGATTCTGGTGTATGTGGTAATACTTCTGCTCGTACAGGCAGTGATCGATATCTATTTCGTAGGAAGGATTACCCAGTACGCAACCGGCGTTGACGTTATCCTGAAAAGCATCAATAAGATTTCCGAGGGTGATCTGGATGAAAAAGTATCACTTGATACTCTTGCCGGAAACTGTTATGCGTTAGGAGAGAGCGTAAATTCCATAGGAAGCGGACTTCAGAAGGCTATCGAGATCAGTACGAGAGATGAACGGATGAAGGCAGAGCTTATTACAAATGTTTCCCATGATATCAAGACTCCGCTTACCTCCATTATTAATTATGTGGACTTAATTAAGCGGGAAAGAATTGACAATGAGAAGATTATAGGTTATCTTGATGTACTGGAACAGAAATCTCAGCGTTTAAAACAGCTGACGGAAGATCTGGTGGAGGCTTCAAAAGCCAGCACGGGAAATATCGAGCTGGAATGTATGAATCTGAATCTGGTCGAACTTTTGCAGCAGACGGTGGCGGAATTTGAAGACAAATTTGCCGAACGCAGCCTGACGATGTTACTTTCTGTTCCGGAGGAAGATTTTGTAATTTACGCAGACGGAAGAAGAAGCTTCCGTATCATAGAGAATCTCTTTCAGAATGCATATAAATATGCAATGCCGAGAACCAGGATCTATCTGGATCTGAGAAAACGGGACGGGTTTGCCGAGGTGACTATGAAAAATATCAGCGAAGATCCGCTGAATATTTCACCGGAGGAACTGACGGAACGGTTCGTGCGGGGCGACGCTTCCAGAACGACGGAAGGAAGCGGACTGGGACTTTCGATCGCAAAGGATCTGACTGAACTTCAGGGCGGAAAATTTGTGATCGCCATTGACGGCGATCTGTTCCGGGTGACGTTTACGTTCCCGCTTTCGAAAGACAGCAGTAAGCCGGGAAATACTGAGGAAAGAAAGACAGAGGAGGCGGCAGTGACAGAGATTCCGGAGGAATCATAAGTATGGATAATTTTATTTTCAGCCTGAATGTCACGATGCCTATCTTTCTTTTAATCCTGTTGGGATACATTTTACGCAGGATAAACTTTCTGACGGAAGAATTTGTTGCAATCGCAAATAAATATGTATTTTCCATCGCACTGCCGGTTATGTTATTTCGGGATATTGCGATATCGGACATTATGCAGAACGCCAGTCTTTCGTTTGTGCTGTTCTGTATGCTTGTCACAATATCCATGTTTCTTCTGGTCTGGCTCTTTTCGTATCTGATCTTAAAAGATAAAACGATGGTAGGCGCTTTTGCGCAAGGGGCATCCAGGGGAAGCGCGGCGATCTTAGGCGTCGCATTTGTGGAAAATATCTGCGGAAATGCGGGTATGTCGCCGCTTATGATTGTTTCCTCCGTACCTTTCTTTAACATTCTGTCCGTGATCATCCTTACCTTCTCAGCGGATTTTAGAAAGGAACGGACAGAGGCGCATTCCAAAAAGGCGGCGATAAAAAAATCCATAATCAACATTTTGAAGAATCCAATCATCATCGGGATTCTTCTGGGTATGCCGTTTGCATTGTTTTCGATTAAAATTCCGGCAATTCCCCTTCGGGCAGTGGAATATATTTCCCAGACTACAACGCCGATCGCACTTCTTGCGATCGGAGCCGGATTTGACGGGAAACGTGCCGTAAGCCGTCTGGCGCCGGCGCTGGGGGCGTCGTTTATCAAGCTGATCCTGCTTCCGGCGTTGTTCCTTCCGATTGCATACCTTATGCATTTCGGGCCGAGCGAGATGGCGGCGATCCTGATCATGCTGGCGGCTCCGACGACCGTAAGCTGCTACATCATGGCAAAAAATATGGGAAATGATGAAATGCTTTCCTCAAATATCATTGTAATTACGACGCTTTTATCATCGGTTACCCTGACGTTCTGGATATTTGTTTTACGGACATTTCATTGTATATAAATTTCTTTAAATAATACTTGACAATTTAATTGTCTACCCTTATAATTGGAAAAGTGCTGAAAAGTACATGGGATCTTAGCTCAGCTGGGAGAGCATCTGCCTTACAAGCAGAGGGTCATAGGTTCGAGCCCTATAGGTCCCATTTTTGGCGGGATAGCTCAGTTGGCTAGAGCATGCGGTTCATACCCGCAGTGTCGAGGGTTCAAATCCCCCTCCCGCTACTTTGAAAAAATGATTGACATGAATTTACCGTTTATGTATAATGATTCTTGCGTTGTACGGCAGGGTGTTTGCGGGCTGTTGGCTGTAGACCGGAAACGTTGGATTCATCGTTTACGGGGTGTGGCTCAGCTTGGCTAGAGCGCCTGATTTGGGATCAGGAGGTCGCAGGTTCGAATCCTG
>CANRMC010000160.1 GCA_947631605.1 uncultured Lachnospiraceae bacterium | reverse complement strand
CGGGAAAGCCCGAAAATACGGGCTATACCGACATTTAAGAACTTCTAAAGAGATAATCAAAATTCCTATCTAATTTTTTATAAAAAGAACAGCGCAGGATTATCTGAATGCTGCTATAGAAGCAGCTGGATGGATTCAAAGCTATGAAGTGCCCGAAGATACCGGAAAAACATGGAAATTATTTCCGGATGAACAGAATGGCATCCGACAGGGGGCAATTGCGGAGAAAAGAAATTTTTATTCGGGCTCAAGCGGGATCGGGTTCTTTTTTCTGAGATTGTATCAGGTGACGGGTGATGAAAAATGGCTGAATGAAGCAAGAGAAGCGGCCAGATATCTGATCGCGCATGAAACAGGGCTTGATTATTATAGGAACGTGCAGGAGAAAATTTCAGCAGACAGACAGCATAAGAATCTTTATGGATATGCGTTTGGTTATAAGACCGGCCCGATTTCTGAGGGGCAGTTTGCCTATGCATTATATAAAGAAACGAAGGATAAGGAATATCTGAATTTTGCGATCCGCGTTACCGATACATTCGCAGACGCGGCACTCATTGATACGGATGGAGCGCATTGGAGTGATGCAAGAGATATTGTCGGCGATGGCGGCGGAGTGGTATATCTTCTTCAGATGTATAAGGCTGTCGGGAATAAAAGGTATTTGGAAATTGCGATAAAGGCGGGGGAATATATACAGAAATATGCTCGCCCTGCACGAAATGGCGGAATCTATTATGATCTTTATAATCTGGAGGCGGCGGGAGAAGGAAAGCAAGGCACTGTCCATGTGAATTTTTCTCATGGCTCCTCCGGTACTGCCTATATATGGGCAGCACTCTATGAGGCTACAAAAGATGAAAAGTATTTAAAACGCGCTAATGACGTGGTTGAATATCTGGAAGGGATCGCCGCCGGAGATGAGACTGCAATCTTGTTTCCGTATCAGGATCATCCGGAAGATGGTGCGACGTATGATAAGTTTTACCTTGGAATGTGCGGCGGACCGGTGGGTTCTACGCTGCCGTTTAAGAAACTGTATGAGCTGACAGGGGATGAGAAGTATCTGAATATTGTGAAATGCCTTGCGAACGGACTAATAAAGGCTGGAGTACCGGAGAAGAATTCCTGGGGTTACTGGGGAAGTAAATGCCTGTGCTGCGGCGGACCGGGTGTGTTAGAGTATTTCTGTTTCCTTTATGATTATACGAAGGATGAGCAATATAAAACATACGCGCTTCGTACTGCGGATGTCCTGCTGGGGGATTCTTTCTATGAAAAAAACGGTCGGTGCTGGTACGGCGCATGGGACAGGATTTATCCGGACCGGGTAGTTAGTTATCTTGGATATTATATAGGAGCTGCCGGTGCCGCCGGCGCATTGGTTCGCCTTTATGCTACTCTTACCGGTAAGAAGATTGCTGATTTTTTTGAATATATCTTATAATATAAATTTTGTAAACCACTATTGCATTTCTATCAAAGATTTCATATAATAAATACACAGATGACGGTTTGAACCAGTCATCATAACAACGGGTGTATCTCAGCCCTCAAATGAGAAAGTTAACAGTGGGTGTATCTCAGCCCTCAAATGAGAAAGTTATGAGCGAGCGTTTCGCTGCTCCGAATGCGAACGTAACGATGGGGGTAGGAAATCCGCCCCCCATTTTCTTATATCTGCAAATGAACTACAATAAATGAATTTATATTATAAGTCTATATCATATACCAGACTGTCCGGCATACTTCTCGGTCCTCTGACCGCATATACCCCATATTCTTTTAAAACCTTCATAGTATAAGTTTCCGGATCATAACGCTGCAAAAGCTGAATCTTCATGATCCATTTAATGTTCAGTCCGTAATCGGAATCGCTGGGGATCTTTACCTCTAACGCCTTACATTTGTAAAGAATGGCAGAGACAGGCGCCGCCACATACAGATATACAATATCGCCCACACGAATATCGCTGCTCTGCTTCCATGTGATAATATCAGTATCGTCGAAAGCATGAATAATATCATAGTACTTCGGATTCGCCGGAACCAGCCAGTTTTTTGGTCCCCGCAATTTCTGTTTTACAGTTTTGGAGGCAGTAAGCTCATAACTGATGTCTATAAGATTACAGATCATGTCCGGTTCGACCGTACCATCAAGAAGTATCGATATCCACTCCGAGTGATTCATATGGTAGCCGGGAAAAATCCCCGGATTGCTCCTTAAATCTCCCGCCATTATGGGATCGCATTTAAGATCCAGCACAAAAACTACATCCTCTCCGGTAAGCCCCAGCTTGTTCCGCTTCACAGGCAGGATAAGTCCAAACCATTTTCCGGTATCTCCATGACGGAGAACCTGATTATCCGGATACTTCTTCCATGGCATGTCCGGTTCTGTCTTATATTCTTTCTTTACATATTTTAATACTGTATTTACTAAATCCATTTGCCAACCCTCTTTCAACTTTTATCATACTACGAAATCATGCTATTTTCCATAAGAACCTTTTCAAACAAAAAAACTGTGATGTTACAAAATAAAAAGAAAACAGTTGACATCCGATTTTGTTATGTTACAATACAAAAAGTATGAAAGATAAATTGATTACAGGCTATGATGGTGCAACAAGGAAGGCTGCACATGCTTTTTACAGAGAGGCGGGACCGCTGGCTGGAAGTCCTGTCAGGAAGCGCAGGTTTCTCATTTTCACACCGGAGCTTCTGATCTGAAAACGAGTAGGATTGGACGTTAACCGTGCGTTAAACGGATAAGAGCCGGAGGATATGCTTCCGGAATCAGGGTGGTACCGCGGAACTTTCGTCCCTTTGTCTTAGACAGAGGGACTTTTTAATTTATATATTATTGGATTAGGAGGAACCAAACATGAACACAATGCTTCAGAGAATTAAGGAAGAAACTCTGAGTAAAATTGAGGCTTCCGGCAGCATTGATAAACTGAATGAGATCAAAGTTGCCGTTCTGGGTAAGAAGGGAGAACTGACGCAGGTATTAAAAGGCATGAAAGATATCGCGCCGGAGGAGCGTCCGAAAGTCGGACAGCTGGTTAATGAGGCGCGCGCTGTCATAGAGAGCAGGCTGGAAGAAAAGACCAAAGAACTGAATCACCTTCTTCTGACTGAGAAAATGAAACGCGAGTCCATTGATGTAACGCTTCCGGGTGTGCGGAAGATGACCGGACACAGACATCCGAACCAGATCGCGCTGGAGGATCTGGAGCGGGTATTCATCGGTATGGGCTATGAAGTTGTGGAAGGACCGGAGATAGAATACGATAAATATAATTTTGAACTTCTGAATATCCCGGCGAACCATCCGGCAAAGGATGAACAGGATACTTTCTATATTAATAAGGTAATTCTTCTTCGTACTCAGACG
>CANRMC010000159.1 GCA_947631605.1 uncultured Lachnospiraceae bacterium | reverse complement strand
GGTTGGAAAAATTCCGGAGGTAAAATTTTAGATATTTTCTCATGGTTTTTCTCAGGGTATGGACCGGCATAACTCATTCTTCTGTTGCTTAGTAACTCCTTTCATTGTCAGTAGTGATGCGGTTGTTTTCTTCCATATATGGTATCTCCTAAAAACTCGGTCCATACTCTCAGAAAAACCATGAGAAGTGCCCAGAAAGGATGTGATATTCTGGCAAAGCAAATACAAAACAGCTCTGATGCTGAACAAAAGTCACGCAAAGGTTATCATCCTAGGACTCCAAAGGCGCAAGAACAGCGAATGATTAACCTTGCAATGGCCCAAGCTGAGAAAATGTTGGAGGAAGGACATGCTCCTGCTCAGATCGTGATGCATTTTCTTAGGCTTGCGACCGAAGAATCTCAACTTTCCAATCGAAAGTTAAAGTCTGACATTAAATTCACAGAAGCCAAATCTGATATGATCAACATGCAGCAACGATCTGACGAACTTTACGAGAAAGCTCTCATCGCTTTCAAAGATTATGGCGGAGCTAGCTCCTCGGATGACGAAATAGAGGACGACAATTAGGTCTTATTCCGAAATGATACTGCTCCCGACATACGAAGAACGCTTTGAATATTTAAAACTAGGTTCTACAATTGCTGATCTGACCTTTGGAGGTCGCAGGCAATTAAACCAGGCTCTATATCGATGCCGGGAGTGGAAGAATGTTCGCCGTGATGTCATCATTCGAGACAATGGCTGTGATCTTGCTGACCCTGATCGACCAATCTACGAAAAACTAGTCATACATCACATCAATCCAATCACAATTGAAGATATTTTAAGACGAAATCCTAAGGTCCTAGACTTGGACAATCTAGTTTGCACATCTTTTCTTACCCACAATGCTATACACTATGGTTCTTCTGACACAATTCTAACTGTACCCAAAGAGAGAACAAAGAACGATACCTGCCCGTGGAAGAATTAACCGAAGGGAGGATGATATTTTGGGAGAAGAACTACACAGTATCCTTCAATCCACGAAAAAGAAATGCGGCATGGACCCAGAAGTAATGGACGAGTTCGATGCTGACCTGATTGACGCAATCAATTCTGCTTTGAACGTACTGACACAGGTTGGAGTCGGTCCAGTAGAAGGCTTCGTCATCCATGGCACAGAAGAAACATGGGAAGACTTCCTCGGTGATTCCAAAAAGCTTTACATGGCAAAGACTTATGTGTTCGATCGCTGTCGTCTAATTTTTGACGCAGAGAACTTGAGCTCTTATGTCATCAGTATGATCAAAGAACGTATTGCTGAGTTCGAATGGAGATTGAACGTGAACGTCGAGAATCCGGAGGTGTAAGATGTTATCGAATACCGCCGTACCAAAGTATTATGGACGTTTCAGAGACGCTGTCATACGAGGCGACTTTCCAGTTTGTGAAACAATCTCTTTAGAGATGGCCCGAATTGATCAGTTGATCAAAGACCCATCTATCTACTATGACCCTGTACCAGTGGAAGGCTGGATACGCTTTTGCGAAGCAGAACTAACCTTGACCGATGGAAGCCCTCTCCATCTGCTCGACACCTTCAAAATTTGGGCAGAGCAGGTTTACGGTTGGTACTACTTCATCCAAAAGAGTGTCTACCAGACAAATCCAGATGGACACGGCGGTCATTATGTACGAAAGAGGGTTAAGAAGCGGCTTACAACAAAGCAATATCTGATTGTATCCAGAGGTAACGCAAAGACGTTATACGATGAATGCCATCAGGCATACGGTCTTGTGATGGACAAGGAAACGACCCATCAAGTGACCTGTGCGCCAACGATGAAACAGGCAGAAGAAGTAATCCTGCCATTAAAAACAGCGGTTGTTAAATCCAGGGGTCCACTCTTTCAGTTCCTAACCGATGGAAGTATCCGAAGCACCAAAGGGTCCCGCATGAATCGAGCTAAATTGTGTGTCACCAAAAAGGGCGTTGAGAACTTTCTTACCAGTTCCTTACTTGAAGTAAGACCAATGAGCATTCCAAAACTTCAGGGTCTTCAGAACAAGTATTCGACGGTCGACGAGTGGCTGTCAACCGACATTCGAGAGGATGTTATTGGCGCTTTGGAACAGGGTGCCACAAAATTGGATGACTATCTGATTATTGCATCCAGTTCAGAAGGAACCGTTCGAAACGGAGCTGGTGATACGATTAAGATGGAACTTATGAGTATTCTAAAAGGCGATTATCGAGCTCCGAACGTCTCCATCTGGTGGTACAAGCTCGACGACATTCGAGAAGTTGCAAACCCAGAGATGTGGATCAAAGCGAATCCGAACATCGATCGAACTGTTACGTACGAAACACTTCAAGCAGAGGTGGAACGAGCGGAAAATGCACCTGCGACAAGGAATGATACCTTAGCAAAACGTTTCGGTATTCCAATGGAAGGATATACGTACTTCTTTACTTACGAGGAAACAATCCCGCAGAAAAAGAAACGAAGCTATTGGAAGATGCGCTGTGCAGTTGGTGCAGACTTATCACAAGGCGACGACTTCTGTGCGTTTACCTTTCTGTTTCCTTTAAACAATGGGTGTTTTGGTGTCAAAGTTCGTTCTTACATTACGGAACGTACGCTGTTTCGTCTTCCAGGTGCAATGCGGCAAAAATACAATCATTTCATCAAAGAAGGAACCTTGATTGTCCTTCCTGGAACAGTTATCGATTTGGATCAGGTTTACGATGACCTTGATCAATTCATTTTGGACTGTTCTTACGACGTATGCGCGTTTGGATATGACCCATACAATGCAAAAGAGTTTGTACAACGTTGGGAAACCGAAAATGGTGCCTATGGCGTAGAGAAAGTAATCCAAGGATTCAAAACCGAGTCTGTTCCACTTGGCGAAATCAAGGACCTTGCAGAGGATCGGAAATTCCTGTTCGACGAAGAATTAATGAGTTTTACCATGGGTAATTGTATTGTTCTGGAGGATACAAATGGCAATCGAAAGTTATACAAGAAACGACGCGAAGAAAAGATCGATAACGTTTCTGCATTGATGGACGCTTACATCGTTTACAAACGTTATCGAGACGCGTTTGAATAAGGAGGTGAGCAAGGAAAATGGAGGGTGATGAGACTGGATATTTAGCGCATTATGGGACTCTTAACATGCGATGGGGGATAAGGAGATACCAGAACAAGGACGGTAGTCTTACCCCAGAAGGAAAACGACGATATAGTCGCGGTGAGAAGACAGATTTAAATGATCCGGATGCTGTTACAAGTAGAGCACATTCTGAGGTAGCAGCAGATTATCGGCAGCGGGCAAATCAGGCAAATGCAGTAAAACAGGCGTCACAGGCCGCTGCAAATATTCAGAACCGAAAAGAAGCAAAGGCAAGATCAGAGGATATGCGTTCCATTGACTTATCT
>CANRMC010000158.1 GCA_947631605.1 uncultured Lachnospiraceae bacterium | reverse complement strand
AAAATGCGTAAGCGATCATTTCTCCGTCTTTATCCGTAAGTGTGAAATTCCGGTTTCCGATGAAACGCCGGAAGCCGCACGCCCATGTAGTAATATGGATCTCCTCTCCCAGTTTCGGACGTTTTTCAATCTTTATCTGCCAGTTTGCCAGCATCCACGCCGTTTTATGTTCCGAAAGCCATTTCAGGCCCACGCCTTTTTCCTCGGATTCAAAATTACAACAGTCCTGAAAATAATTAATAATCGATACCAGACTCAGCTTCTTATCTTCCGCCAGTTCACTGTATCTTACCTTAGATATAAACGAATACATATCTGTCTCCTCTCAAAAAGACTGAAAAAGGTGCAGCTTATGCCACACCATTTTCATTGAAAGTATCATCTCCACAGCCGGGAATCACTCTTCTACGCCCAGCTCCTTGAGAGCTTTAATGATATCCTCTACAGTTTCAATATCATTCAGCTTATCCGACGGAAGTTCAACGCTGAATTCCTCTTCAAGAGCCATAGCCAGTTCGTAAAGATCCAGGGAATCCGCACCCAGATCGTCTTTGAAAGAAGTCTCTAATGTAACCTCTGAGGAAGAAACCCCTAACTGGTCTACAATAATATTTACTAACTTATCAAATATCATAATATTCTCTCCTTTGGTTTATTTTCAGTTATACAATACAACAGGCACATTTATCTGTCAACACCGGAATGGGAAATGTTTCCGCCTTTCCTGCGCCTCCTTTTATAGTAGATTTTTCCTTCGTGGAGCTGCCAGAGATACTCCGCTTTTTTCAATTCTCCGTCCTTCCGAATCCTGCTGCCCAATAGTGTTTCCGGCGCAGCGTCATTTCCCTCTGTTATAAACTCCAGACCGAAATTCGTGCCGTACCTTATCGTCCCGCCTTCCGCTTTGGCGGACGTGATAAAAAGCGTGAAAATATCCTGCCGGAACGCATAGTATTCCTTATAATCTTCTGCATAATATTCCGTCTCTTTGCGGTCAGACTTCAAAGCTTCGGAGGGTTCGGGGGAGCCGGAAGGAGGGAAAGGTTCGGAGAGGAGTTTCAGAAAATCATTGAAATTCCGCTTCATATCAAGGATCGCGCCCCGTTCTTTTTCCAGCTCCTCTTTTACTCTTTTCAGATTATCCAGCTGCGTTTTTATCTCCTGTGAATGTTTCCCGTAGAAATCGCTTTCCGCTTCCCTTTCCATATAATATGCATGAAATGGATTTCCCTTTAAAGACAGGGAATCCCTGTACTGCGCTTCCAGTTCCTGAATCTGAAGTTCCAGAAATTCCAGCTTATGCACCATATAACCTTCCGTCTTTTCGCGGCTTGTCGCGATACAGGCGCTCCGGAAGCTATGCCAGAGACCGGATTCCTCGCCGTTTCTTTCATAGTCCGCCTTCAACTGATACAGCATTTCCATAAATCTCTGCCGGATGATCTTTTCATAGAGAACCGTTCCCTCCTGTCCTTTACATTTCCAGACCGGTTCTGCAAAAAAATACGTTTCCAGATATTTTCCGCTGTCACAATCCTCACTCCGTGCGTCTTTATAATGAAGCGCCGTCTTGTTATAGGTCATGCGGCACATTGGTTTTCCGCCGCAGGTTAAAATTGCAAACGGGGAACTTTTTGCTCCTCGTTGCAGTTTTTTTGTTTTGGCCTCCCCTTTTTCCGTCCGGCTCCGATTATTCAGGATCCTCTGCACTCGCTGCCAGTCTTCCGCTTTGACGATCGGCTCATGGTGTTCATGATTATAATATTTTTCGGCAATTCCGTCATTTGGAATGGACTTATGGGTAAGATAGCTTTCTGTCACCGTCTTCTGCGAAATCGCGTCGCCCATATATTTTTCATTTCTGAGGATCCGATAGACGGCGTCCGAACGCCATGGATTCCCCAAAACGGTATACCAGCGCTTGTCATTTAATTCCCTTGCTATTCTTCCGCCGCTTTTCCCGGCAAGGAAATTTTGGAAAATATACCGTACTGTGCGCGCCTGCTCCTCATTGATCACCCACGTTCCGTCTTCTCCATAATCATATCCCAGCATCCGGTTCAGGTTTCCGAAAACCGCTCCGTTTTTAAATGCGTTCCGAATCCCCCAGTCAATATTTTTTCCGATCGACTCGCTCTCCGCCTGCGCAAGCGAGGACCAGATCGTCAGAATGATCTCGCTTGCAAGCGTCAGAGTATCCACCTGTTCTTTTTCAAATAAGATTCCCACCGGCGGATTCATCTGCTGCAATTCGTGGACCGATTCCAACGTTGTGACGGTATTGCGGGCAAATCGGGAAATAGATTTTGTGATGATATAATCAATCTTACCGGCACGCGCCGCTTCCATCATTGCAAGGAAGCCTTCTCTTCCTTTTATGGAAGTTCCGGAGCGGTCCTCATCGGCAAATACTCCCGCCATGATCCAATTCGGTCTGCTGTTTATCAGGTTCGTATAAAATGCTTTCTGCATGGTATACGAGGTTTTCTGGCTCTCATCACCGGTTGAAACCCTGCAGTATGCCGCCACTCGTATCGTTTCCTCCCTGCTTGCTGCGATTCCCTTTTTTGCCTCCCGCATTTCCGGCTGAATAACTGAAATATGCGATTCCTGTTCCATGGTTTTTTCTTTTGTATTCATTCTTTTATCCCTTTCCGTTTTTTATACTGCCTTTAAAGAGAGGACTACTTCTGTTTCCACATCATCAAACCAGCGTACTTTGCAGTACGACGGGGAAAAGACGGTAATGGAGATACAGAACGCCTTCACATATTCGATCGGCAGATCTTCCAGCAGTTCCTTCATGCCTTCCTCGCCTTTCGGCAGATTTTTCAGCCAGTGCAGGGCGTCGTTACGGACTGCATAATCCTCTTCCAGTTCCTTCCAGTATTTCTCAAGATAATTAAGGTGCGTTTCCATTTTTACGACGTTTCCTCCGCCGCTCTCTCCGGCTTCCCGATATCCCTCCTCCGTGAGTTTCTTTTGCATAAGAAACGCCCGGTCCTGCTCAATGGAATCCAGATCCTGCAAAAGCTCCATTTTCTCAATGATCTCTTCCACACAACTGTTTCTTTTGTTATGCACCCGGATTGGGACGCTTCCGCTTGTAAAATCCTGAACAGCCGGCGTACGGCTAAGCAATGTAAAACGTTCTCGAAATGCCCTGCGGAACATTTCTACCAGCTCCGACTCATAAATCCTTTCGGACAGACAGCGTTCTTTTCCGTTGTTTTCCAGAACCGTCGCGCATCGCCAGATCCTCATATTTCCGTTTAAATTTGTCGCATGATAATATCTTCCGCAGCATTGGCAGACCAGCCGCTTCGAGAAAGGATACCATGTCTTTTTTGTTCCTCGTTTTTCTTTCTTATGAAAATCGACCACCTTCTGTACTTCTTCAAACAGCTCAGTGCTGATGATCGCCGGATGGTGGCCGTTAATGACATACTGGGGAAGCGCTCCCTCGTTTCGATTTACTTTTTCCGACAGGCAGTCGGTCTTATACGTCTTCTGGGTCAGAACCTGTCCTGCATACCGTTCGTGGCATACGATCTGACTGATATACTTTGCGCGCCAC
>CANRMC010000157.1 GCA_947631605.1 uncultured Lachnospiraceae bacterium | reverse complement strand
GCAAAACCTATCTGGTAAAAACAGTCGCAAAGCTTTTAAATGTACCGCTTGCCATTACAGACGCTACAACCCTTACGGAGGCGGGCTATATCGGAGATGATGTGGAAAGCATCCTGTCAAAACTTCTTGCCGTTTCGGGAAATGACGTAGAAAAAGCGGAAAAAGGAATCGTCTTCATTGATGAGATTGATAAACTCGCCAAGAAAAAAGAAACCCACAGCCGGGACGTCAGCGGAGAATCCGTACAGCAGGGACTTCTCAAAATTTTAGAGGGCGCCGATGTGGAGGTTCCGGTAGGTTCCGGCAGCAAGAACGCCATGACACCTACCACTACCATGAATACAAGAAATATTTTATTCATCTGCGGCGGTGCATTTCCGGATATTGAGGAGATCATCAAAGCACGGCTTACCAAGCAGTCTTCCATTGGTTTCGGCGCAGATTTAAGAGACTCTTTCGATCAGGATCCGAATTTATTATCCAAGGTTACAAATGACGACCTGCGGGCTTTCGGTATGATTCCGGAATTTCTCGGACGTCTTCCGGTACTTTTTACACTGAATGCGCTTGATCGGGATTTATATATCCGAATCTTGAAGGAACCGAAGAATGCTATTTTAAAACAGTATCAGAAACTTCTTTTATTGGACGAAGTGGATCTCCAATTTGACGATTCTGCATATGAAGCAATCGCCGACCTCGCGTTAGAAAAAAAGACCGGCGCCAGAGCGCTCCGCTCCATTATCGAAGAATTTATGCTGGACATCATGTACCAGATTCCAAGAGATAACAATATCGGCCGCGTCATTATCACCGGAGATTACATCCGGCATAAGGGCTCCCCGATCATCGTCCTGAGAGGCGTAAGCGAGTAACCTGTTGCAAAACAAAAGTGGCTGTCTCACTAAGTAATTAGTGCGACAGCCACTTTCGTTTTGTGTGACAACGAAGAAATTATAAATCAAATTCTCCGTTATCGCCGTCTGCTGTATAATAAACCTTACCGTTTTCCGGCTGATAGTATACATTCAGTTCCTTAACGCTCTTCTTACCGGTTGCTGCAACTGCCTTAGCGATAATCTCGCTCATAGCTACGTTTCCGCCTGCGTACTGGATGTATAATTCTTCCTTAGCCTTTGCTGTTGAAGCCTTCTTTGCAGGAGCCTTCTTAGCGGCTGGCTTAGCTGCTGCCTTTGTCTCTGTCTTCTTAGGTGCTGCTGCCTTTGCTGCCGGTTTAGCCTCTGCCTTCTTAACTTCTGCCTTAGGTGCTGCCGGCTTAGCCTCAGCCTTTGGAGCTGCTGCCTTTGCAGGTGCCTTCTTAGCTTCTGCCTTAGGAGCCTCTGCCTTCTTAACTTCAGCCTTTGCCTTCAGATCCTCAACACTTGTCTTTTTGACTGCCATTCGTTTTTCCTCCGTAATCGAATTAAAATATTTATACCTTGGATGCAATGATTATAATGTCATCTTTTTTTACAACCCCGATTCTATACTTCTTTTCTAAAAATTTCAATCTTTTTTATTTTTTTCTCTGAATTGCATACGTTTGTAGAATTTTTTGTAATGATATTATACATATTTCCCATATTTTTCTTCAGGCTTATTTTCTTCTTTTTTATAAAAATGATAAAAAACGAATCCTACAAAAGCATTTTTTGCAACAATTCACCAATAACCTCCTGTTTTATCTCTTTCCGGCGTTCCGAAATCAGAAGCTTCTGATTATACTTCTGGTAATCTTCACTGCCAAACATTCCGATAAATCTGGCGCTGTTCTGATTCACTGTAAGCTCTGTTACAAGGATCAGCATTTCATTTCCATCCGAAAATGCCGTCTCTGTAAATTGAAATAAATGCCGCAGCTTTTCCCCTGCAGAGACAGATTCTTTCTGCATAAGAGCTGTCCGTTCAGAAAACTTTTCTTTGAGATAGGCAAAAGATTCCTGCGCGGAAATATTTTCCCTGACGAGACCTGCACGGACTTCTTCAAGAAAACGAAGAATCCGTTTTTCTTTCCGGCGTTCGGCGTCCGAAAGCGCATTGGTATGCTCCTTCTCCTCCAGAATATTCCTTCTTGCCTTTTCTGTATCCTCTAAGAAACGGGAAATTTCTTCTGTTTCTTTTCCCTTTTTCAAAATACCTGCAAGTACAGTCAGATAATCTGCAGTTTCCACGCAGTTTTTCATATCCTGCTGCACCTCCTCCAAAAGCATTCCCAGAAGGGAAATCCTTTCGTCGAAAGCAGCTTCCTTCGCTTTTTTTACCATTTCATCAGACGCCCCTTCCGAAAGAAGCGTATCAATGTCATAGTCCATACGGTATTTATTATATAAGTCGTAATAAACACAAAACTCTTTTACGATCGTTTCGCTTCGGAGATATTGACCGACCAGTGATTCATCAATCGGCAGTTTTTCCTCCTCATAGAGCCGGAGGATCTCCGACAGATCTTCCCAGCCTCTCGGCGTCACATAGGACCGACCTTTTGCAGTCGTTTCCATATGATAAAAATATTCCTGCTTCAGTTCCAGAAAATTAAGAACCGCACCATGGATTCCCTTTTCCACAGCATAAGAACGCCATGCGGTATAATCCGCTTCCACAGAAAGAACCTTCAAACGATCCAAAGTCACCACGTCGAATTCCCGTACAGATTTGTTGTACTCCGGCGGATTTCCCGCTGTAACAATAACCCAGCCTTCCGGCACGCGGTGTCTTCCGAAGACCTTATACTGTAAAAATTGCAGCATGGACGGCGCCAGCGTCTCCGATACGCAGTTGATCTCATCCAGAAATAAAATACCCTCTTTTACGCCGCTCTGCTCCATGGTTTCATATATGGAAGCAATGATCTCGCTCATGGTATATTCCGAAACGTCATACGTCTTTCCGTTATATTCCTTCTTCGTAATAAAGGGAAGTCCCAGCGCAGACTGACGGGTATGATGCGTCATGGAATAAGAAACCAGAGCAATCCCAAGTTCCGAAGCTATCTGCTCCATGATCGCCGTTTTTCCGATTCCGGGCGCTCCCAGAAGAAAAATCGGCCGCTGCCTCACCACAGGGATCCGATAATCCCCAAACTCGTCCTTTTTCAGATATACCTGAACCGAATCTTTGATATATGCCTTTGCTTCTTTAATATTCATACCCTTCGTCCTCCAAAATCACAGGAACCGCCCAGTCCGGAACCGGCGGTCTGGTCTCATCTTCATTGATAAATGCGAACATCACCTGATACTTCGGCATTTTTTCCGGATAAATGCCATATCCGTCTGTAAAATAAATCAGTCCTTTCAGATTCGTAAACGCCTTCTTTTCCACTAATTGATCCACATATTGAAAAGCCGGGCGAAAATCTGTAGAACCAAAACCGGAAAGTTCCGTATGGCTGATAAAATGCTCCAGTTCCTCTGGTGATGTGATATTTACATCCGCCCGAACGGAAGAATCACATTGCAAGATTCGGACATGCACAGCCCGGAAATAACTCTCCGTCTCTTTTAGAATCTCATAAGTCTTCCGCAGAAACGTAAATACCGTCTCCCCTTTACAGGAGGCGGAAGTATCAATCACGATCACAAATTCTTTGATCTTCCGGTTTTCTTTATATTCCAG
>CANRMC010000156.1 GCA_947631605.1 uncultured Lachnospiraceae bacterium | reverse complement strand
CTTGTCCTGCAAAATATTGAATTTTGGCACTGCGGTCAGCGAGCTACTCCACATGTAGCCCTTGACAAGGCCCACGCAGTCGTGAACCCGCTTGCCGTATTGTTTCGGATAGTCTTTCCATTTGGCATAATAGCCTGTGCTTGCGTACTGTTTCGCCTTAGATTTGTAGAGCGATTCGGTCGCGATCTGCCCGAAAGTTCCGTACCAATAGGGGAGGCCGAGCTGGGCCTTAGCGTACGCCGCAAGCCCGGTGTTGGTTTTGCCTTTTATAATTCCCATATTAGTCTTCCCCCTCGTCCTTTTCCGACTCTTTTTTGAGCACGTCTATCATTCTTTTTACAATGCCGGGGATGGGAACGCCCATGAGACCGGCGTTTTCTATTATTGACAGCGCTTCGTTTGCCACGAACGCGATGACGACCGCGTCGCGGATATAGGTCGTGCCGACCGCCATGTCAAGCCTTGTCGCTACAAGGACAATAAGAAGCGTTACGCCCTTTCTGCACAGCCCTTTCCATCCCGCACGGCTCTCCAAAGCCCCGTTTTCGGACTTCGGCGAGGCATGAAAAACGCCTGCGACAAGAAGTCCTGTTATGTAATCGACTGCCATAAAAATTATCAAGGTGACGATAGCGGCGTCCCACCCGCCGAAAAGCGAAGCGACAAGCCCGCCCAAAATCCCTATGATCGTGTTAAAAATGTTTTTCATGATTTTTGGTATTCATATTCATCTCCATTCTTACTTTGCTGATTTTTTTGAGAAACTTCGCCTGCGAAAAAAACAGGCGTTAAGGATTCCGCGCCCAAAACTTTTTTCTTCATTTTATAAATCAAAAGATTCTTGTCCGTTTCCTCACTCTCTTTTATTGAAGATAAATTATCTACACAGACTTCAAAAAAATATTGTCACGTTCGCTCTTGGACGGCCCGAGCAGGTCATGAAGAATCTGTATCTCATTCGCCATATATTAAGCTTCTTCAAAAGTCCTGACAAGTGTGCCGCATATCCCTGCTTTAGGCCGTTGCGCTCTGCTGCGCTTTTCAGCATTTCCGTGCTTGTCATGTTGTGCATTCTTTCTGTAGAAAATATATCTACAATTATATGATACCACATTGTTTCTGTTTTGTCAACACCTTTCTGATAATATTTCAAAGAAGTTGACAAACCGTCTACAATAGTATATAATAGCTTCATAGACTCGCAGGAAAGGAGCGCGTGCGCGTGGAAACCATAGGCGAAAGAATCAGACTTCGCAGAGAACAGCTTGAGTTATCTCAGGAGGAGCTTGCCAAAGCGCTTGGGTATAAGTCACGCTCATCCATCAACAAAATTGAGCTCGGCCTGCAAAAGCTCACGCAGTCAAAAATATTGTCCATTGCTGAGGCCTTGCAGACAACGCCGGATTACATCATGGGGTGGGACGACGCCATCTCCCGTGCGTTTAACGTCATTCCCGTCGGGAAGCAGGGCATGCGGCCGATCTACGGCTCCATCTCTGCCGGGCTCGGGGAGTTCGTCGAGGGCGACAACGAGATCCTGGGCTGGGAGCCTGTCGAGGAAAAATATGCCAACGACGAATATTTCTATCTCCGAGTGGTCGGGGATTCGATGTCGCCGAAAATCGACGACGGCGACCTCATTTTGATACATAAGCAGTCCTCCGTCGATTCGGGGGATATCGGCGCGTTCTTGGTCGACGGCGACGAGGGCTATGTCAAGCGCGTGAAGTACGATACAGATTATATAACGTTCATCAGCCTCAACCCCGCATATGCGCCGATAACCTTTGTCGGAGCGGATGTCCAGCGCGTGCGCGTGGTCGGAAAAGTCATTAAAGTGGTTAAGAATTTATAAAATAAAAAATCCCGTCGAAGCGGGAGGGTGAAAATATGAGCGATTTTAATGTTTATATTGACGAAGCAGGCGATTTAGGCTACCGCAGAGGAACAAAATGGTTCGTGCTTACTGCCGTCATTGCGGCCTCAAGAGACGAGCCCAAGATCAGGGCGGCCATATCTCAACTTAAAGCAAAGCTCAACGTTCATGAGATACATTTCCGCAAAATAAATAACTTCTTTAATAAAATTCTGACTGTGCAGGAGCTTGCACGGTTGCCGTTTACTTTTATAAGCATTGTCGTCGATACCGACTTGCTTGATGAGGAAATGCGAAGTGATTCTATGACGGCGTATAATTATATATGCAGTATGCTGATAGAATCGACGGTGCGGTATCTTCGTGAAAAGGGGTGTACGGGAAGCATAACGCTTTCGGCAAGAGGAACGTCAAGGGACAACGAGCTCATAAGGTACATATCCCAGTTGATTGACGACAAGAATAACAATATTGCTCCCGATGTGATAACCGGGATAACCGCAAAGCCCGCCGGTTCATGGGATATGCTGCAAATGGCAGACGTCTGCGCTGCGGCTGCATTTTCAAGATTTCAGAAAAATCCACAGGGATTTTGCGTACCCTGCTATACAAACGTTCTCAGTCCGCACCTGTATCAAAGAAATGGCAGCGTTTTCGGCTACGGACTCAAGTACTTTTGCGAGGAAATGAGACCCGACCCGGACATGATGATGAGAGCGTGGCCGTGCGCGCAATGCTCAAAATAAAAAAGAACCCCCGGCGCGACTGCCACATGTCAAGCATGCTGGTAATACACCCTCGCGTTCTCCGGCGGCGTTCTTCAATTACTATTATACTCCGATTTTCGGAAAAGTCAACACGATTTGCAAAGAAATTTTTGCCGACAAGCTGTACGAAAGAATCGTATGGTTACAAATTGTGACCGATTGAAAGGATACTCGCCATGCCTCAATATTATATCTCCTCAACAAAATACAGCATACAAGAGCGTCAGACCAAGAAGCACGGAAAAGTGTACGATGTCTTTTTTAGAGTCGTAACGCCGGACGGGGCTTTGAAAAACAAGCGTTTATCGGGCTACAAGACCAAGACTCTTGCCAAAGAAGCATATACCTCATTCGTCACCGAAAACTGCGAGCTCCTCAAAAACAATCCTCTCAAAAAAATAAAGCCCGAGAAGGCCGAACCGACCGTCTCGGAACTCATCGCGCAATATATGCTCACCCTCGGCGGGCAGAACAAAGAAAGCTCGATCTACGATAAGCAGAAAATTTATAAAAACTTCGTGCTTCCGCTTCTGGGCGATAAAAAAATAACAGCTCTCTCGAAAGAGGAACTTTATCGTTGGCAGGACGCCGTCTGGAGTATGAAGAACCCGCGCACCGGCGAACCGTATTCGTACAGCTATTTGAAGAAAATTCGGGCGCTGCTCTCCTCTTTTTTAGAATGGTGCCGAAGCCGCTACGGCTACCCGAACAATCTTTCCGATGTCGTTCTGCCGAAGCGCCGCGCCCCCAAAACCGAAATGCAGTTCTGGACAAAAGAGGAATTCGACCGCTTTATCGAGGCCGTCGACGACCCGAGGCTCCACTGCCTGTTCACGATGATGTTCTATACCGGCCGTCGCAAGGGCGAGCTTTTGGCGCTTATGCCCGAAGACATCAAGGGCGATAAGATCGTCATCAACAAAACTTACACCCGAAAGACCATCGACGGAAGCACATATAAAATCACCTCGACTAAGG
>CANRMC010000155.1 GCA_947631605.1 uncultured Lachnospiraceae bacterium | reverse complement strand
GTCGGGATAACTTCTTCAAAAAAGGCAGATATCAGGCTGCCGGATTGCAGACGCCCCAGTAAAAATAGTCGGGATAACTTTTCCCAGTGTCTGGTTTTCTCCGAATAAATATTTAGCAGGAAATGCTTCCTGACTTTTTATTTAAGGAGATGTTGCATATGACAAAGCAGCCATTATCTGTAACTGAAATGTTCTCCAGCATCATGGAACTGCTGGAACAGGCAGGTTATGCCAAACATACCCTGTGGGGAAACATGTATGGCTCACTGAGAAGCGTTGTCAGCTTCTACCATGAAAAAGGGCTGGATGATTATGATCCGGCTGTTACCCTCGAATTCCTCCAGGCGGTTGAAAAACGCTACCGCGAAGGCAGCATCGGCAGGGAATACTACAATGCCCAGAAACGCGCCGCCAGAAAATTTGAGATGCTGCATTCAACGGGAACCCTCACATGGGAATGTACAAGAAGGGTATCCAAGTACCGGCTCAATGATGAGTACAGCCGCCTGCTGGAAGCCTTTCTTTCATCAAGGAGTTTCCATGAAAACACCAGGTGGGATTTTGCATGGGCAGTGCGGCGCTACCTTTCGTTCTTCCAGGAAAAAGGCATCCCCTCACTGGACAAGGCTTCCGTAAACGATTCACGGGAGTTTGTTATCAGCGCCTCCGCTTCCATGTCGGCAGGCAGCCTGCATAACCTTCTCTGCTATGTGCGCCAGTTCCACATATTTTTAAAGGATTCCGGCGAAAAAGCACCTGACAGCATATCCCTGTTTTCATACCATGTGCCACGGAAGATGCCGGTGCGGGGTTATGTATCTGATGAAGAGCTTACAGCCATCATAGGGCAGATAGATACATCCACTTCCATTGGAAAGCGTGACAAAGGAATCATAATGCTGGGAGCGACTGCCGGACTCCGGGCAGTGGATATCGTCAAACTGAAACTGGCAGATATCGACTGGCCCAGGGGCGAGATCCATGTGTCGCAGAGCAAGACCGGCGGCATGCTCTACCTTCCCCTTCTGCCCGAAGCCGGGGAAGCCATAAAGGACTATATCCTGAACGGACGCCCGGATTCTGACGCGCCCGAAATCTTCCTGCGCGAGAAAGCCCCGTTTATTTCCATGGCGGGCGGCGTCGGCATCGGGTACATGTTTGACTGCTACTGCCGGAAAGCCGGGATTGAACGGAAGCCTTTTGACGGGAAAGGATTCCATGGGCTCCGACGCCGTCTGGCAAAGAACATGCTGGTTTCCGGCACCCCTGTCACGACCATTGCGCAGGTACTCGGACACCAGAACCTCGGCACTGCAAAGCAGTACCTGTCGCTGGACAGCCAGAACCTGAAGGCATGTGCGCTGGATTTTTCCTGTGTGCCGCTGGAAAGGAGGTTCCCATGAGCAGATGTTTAAAAAGCGGGCTTGCCGCCGCAATCAATTCAATGATCGATTACAAAGTATCCCTGGGTTATGAGGAATCCACTTATCTCCCAAGGAGCCACAGCCTTGACAGATACTGCACAGAGCATTTCCCGGACGAAACAGCCCTTACACGGGAAATCGTGACCGGATGGCTGGAACGGCATCCGGGGGAATCCATCGGGTATTTCCATTCCCGCGCCGGTTATGCAAGAGGGCTTGGGAAATACCTCGCCTGTATGGGAGAACCGGCCTTTATACTTCCGGAAAAGTTCACATCGGGGCGCAGCTGCTTCCTGCCGTATATTTTTACCGACAGCGAGCTGACGGCACTTTTCCGTGTGATAGACTCACAAGGCGGCAGGGATGGTTCCCTGCAGCCGTTCCTGCTTTCCACTGTGTTCCGGCTGATCTATACCTGCGGCCTGCGCCCGAACGAAGGACGGATGCTGAAAAGGGGATCCGTCAACCTTGCCACCGGGGAAATCCTTATCACGGAAACAAAGCGCCGTAAAGAGCGTATCGTTGTCATGTCCGATGACATGATGGAACTGGCGGCATCCTATGCCCGGCTGCGTGATGCGGCTTATCCTGACAGCCCGTATTTTTTCCCTGACAGGAACGGGAACCCCTGCTCAGCCCAATGGATGCAGAATAAATTCAAAGCTTTTTTTGCCGCCGCAAATCCCGGAGTTGATCCGGATATGCTCCCGCCAGTCAGGATATATGACCTGCGCCACCGCTTCGCTTCCGCAGCGCTGAGCCGCTGGCTTGACAGTGGGGAAAACCTTTTCAACAGGCTGCCTTACCTGCGGGCATACATGGGGCATAAGGAACTGTCCGCAACCGTGTACTATATCCATCTCCTTCCGGAAAACCTCGTAAAGTCAGCCGGCATAGACTGGGACTCCTTAAGGCAGATGATACCGGAGGTGGAATTATGGGACGAATAAAAGACGAAGCTTTTTTTCAGACGGTGCATGACTATCTGAAAATCTATCTTCCCAGCCAGATGTGCGCCAGCAGCAATACGGTCAGGGCATACCGCACCGCGCTTGACCAGCTCATCGGATATGCGGCTTCAGGCAATGGCATTTCCATCAGTGAAGTCACCTTTGGTATGCTGGACAGCAATACAGTCAGCGGCTACCTTGACTGGCTGGTTTCGGAGAAAGGATGCTCCGCAGCAACCAGGAACCACCGTTTTGCCTGTATACGTTCCTTTTTCCGTTACGCAGCGGCGGCCAGTCCGGAAAACATCATCCTGCAGGCAGGGCTTGATAAGATTCCCCGGCAGAAACAGGAAAAGTTTTCAGGCGTGGATTACATGAGCGAGGCCGCAGTAAAAGCCCTTCTGGAACAGCCTGACACAAAAACACGCCGCGGGATAAGGGATCAGTTTTTTATGATCCTTATGTATGACAGCGCCGCGCGCATACAGGAGATGCTGGATCTGCGTGTATGTGACATACGCCTTGGGAACACGCCGACAGCGCTGCTGAAAGGAAAAGGTTCCAAGATACGCAGTGTCCCATTGATGCCGGAAACGGTAAACCATTTCCAGAATTATATGAAGCTGTTCCATCCAGACGGGCAGATGCATTCACAGCAGCCGCTTTTTTATGTGGAGCAGTGCGGCGTAAGGCATCCCATGTCAGATGACAATGTCAGGAAATTTCTTCGGAGGTATGGAACATCGGCAAGGGAAAAATGCCCTGAAGTGCCGGAAAATGTGCATCCGCATCTCTGGAGGCACAGCCGGGCAATGCACCTTTACCAGCATGGCATGGCTCTTTCGCTGGTATCCCAGTGGCTGGGGCATTCCAGTCTCGAAACCACCCTGGTCTACGCTTATGCTGACACCGAGCAGAAACGGAGGGCGATTGAAAAATCCATGGGGCGTAATGTGATCGCCGGGGTTGACCTGCCAAAGTACAGCGTCAATGACGAGGAGGTTCTGAAAAAACTTTATGGACTGAAATAGCGTCCATAATTATCCCGACTATTTTTACTGGGGCGTCTGCAATCCGGCAGCCTGATATCTGCCTTTTTTGAAGAAGTTATCCCGACCTTTTTGGCGCAAAAGCCCGTAATTATCTGCTTTTTCTGGAATGGTCGGGATAATCAAAAAGTCGGGATAACTATTCTTATCAAGAATTAGTGATAATCTTAGCAAGCATAGGAAAAGAGTACCCTTTTCCGTATTCCTGCCCGTCCTGTCGGTCAGAAATGGCTTGTTGGGAAGTGTCCCAAACCCTCTAACAGAAAGGAGCG
>CANRMC010000154.1 GCA_947631605.1 uncultured Lachnospiraceae bacterium | reverse complement strand
AGATAATAACAGTAAACAGCCTCGCTGTAATACTGGTTATCTTTCCGGTTCAGACTCTGGTCGCTGACAAGCGTCGGATCTACGAATGCAAAAGAGTTTGCCGTTTCAAAAATAATCTCTTCATACTGCTCGATGATCTCCATGGTCGCACAGATGAACTTCATACATGCAAGACGTCTGCCCTGATAAAATGCAAAGGTAACAATACCTTTATCCATTTCCTTATGATAGAACGTCGTACAGATACCATCTGCATACTCTGTGATATAGGATTTCAGCTGCAATTCTTCATCAAACGCGTCATTGCAGTAACGAAGATAATTCTCCAATGTCTTCTTGGACTCACGTGGAATACTGTCATAGGAAACATACATGGCAAAATCTTTATATGTAATGCTCGGTGCATAGTATTCCTCATCCGTTTCCTCGTTGATGGTTTTTACCCAGTCCTTTGGCAGCTTATGGATATAGCCGTCCACCTGATTATGTACATAGGTATACTGATACTGCAAACGGGACGGGTCGATTGCTTTATAATGCGTTTCTTTATTCTTTGCTTTCCGCTTTTCCGCGATCGCGGTATACAGTTTGTCTTTTTCTTCAAATTCGATACTGTCGGTATGCTTGCTTGCATAATCCACCCTGTCATAGGCAAGGATTGCCTTCTCGTCTCCCAGATCCGCAAGCTTTTTATACCACATCATTGCTTTCTCGTAATCCACAGGAACCACATAGTCGCTCTTATTTCCGTACTGATCGATCCGGTTCAGACCATTCTCATAGATGGAACCAAGATTCATATATGCAGCTTTTATTCCGCAATCGGTCGCCTTTTCAAAAAACGTGATCGCTTTGGAGAAATTCTGTACTTCCAGATGCATTTTCGCAACCTTGTATATCATCTCTCCGTCATGTGTCTGATTGGTGTATTTTTCATAATATGCAGCAGCTTTGGCAATATCTTTTTCCGTCGTAGCATTCTTGTATTTACCGGTTTCAAAATACTCTCCCAGAATCAGAAGGGCGTCTTTACCGAAATGCTTATAGTTCTGGTCCATAATCCCAATATCTACGATTTTTTCCAGAATCTCAACCGCTTCGGCGCCGTTTGCATTTTCCATAAGGCTCATAGCCTTATCAAATTGCAGTTCCACGCTGCTCTTCGTTGACTCTTTTTTCTTACGGGAAAAGATAGGCAGTTTATCCTTTAAATTGCTGAAAAAGCCCATAACCCCATATCCTCCTTGGTCATCTATCCTTGAACAAATATTGTATCACAAATATCGGACAGTTGCAATAAAACGATGTTATTTATCCAATGACGAAATATACTGAATAATCGCATCTGCCGCCTGTTCCTCGTCTGCACCGGCAGCTTCGATCTCCAGCTGCTCATCATTATACAGACCGAGACTCATCATTCCCATAATGCTTTTGGCATTGATCTTTTTGTTATCTGAGATGATAAATACCCTGCTCTCATACTGGCTCGCGATCTGTACGATCTCAGCTACTGGCCGGGCCTCCGCATAATTTGGCAGTTTTACTGTAAATGTCTTATGAATCATTTCTTTTTCCTCCTGAATTCCTGCAAATTTCTGAATCCTTTATTCTGTCATGGATGTTTGTCTCAGATTTTCCGCAATCTCGCTGATCTTCCTCAATCTGTGATTCACACCGGATTTCCCCAGAGGCGGTTCCAGAAGCATTCCCAGATCCTTCAGATTGAGTTCCGGCTCCTCTTTTCGCAGAAGAGCAATCTGTCTCAAATGCTCCGGCAGATAATCCAGTCCTTTCGTCCTTTCAATAAAGGCAATATCTTCCATTTGCCTGACTGCGGCATTCGCAGTCTTATTCATATTTGCTGTATCACAGTTCACCTGACGGTTTATGGAATTCCGGATATCCTTTACGATCCGGATATTCTCCAGTTTCATCAGTGATACATGGGCGCCCATAATGTTCAAAACGTCTACTATGGCGTCACCCTCTTTTATGTAAACTACATGATACTTCTTACGCACCATGTATTTTGCATCGATCTCAAAGCTCTCGTACAGGGACTGAAGCTGTTTTGCCTTCTCTGCATTGTCCAGAACAATTTCCATATGATAGGCCTTTTCAGGATTGTTCACGGAACCGGCAGCGAGAAAAATCCCCCGCAGAAATCCCCGTTTACAGCACGCCCGTTCCACCAGAATATTATCTACGAAGAGCCTTCCGCCGCTTTCCTCCAGTTTCAGAGTAAGAAAAATTCTGTGGATCAGTTCATCATCCCGGATCTCCATGCGGTACACCCCTGTCTCTTTTGACAGACTGTCGGACGGTTCCGGCAGAGTAACCTGAAACACCTGACGGAAGAGGCGGATGAATTTACGGCAGCAGCTGATATTTTCGGTCTTTATGATCAGAATCCTTGATTTTTCCTGATACCGGACCTCGCCGGCAACAGACAGTATAGCAGCCAGCTCCGCCATCCGGCAGTGACTGGCATGTACCGTTTCCTCGCACAGTTCTTTTTTTACATCCGTTGAAAACGACATCGATCATTCACCCTTCACAAAACTGTCCTTTGTAATATCCCTGTGAAAAACCCGAATTGTGTAAGGAAGCTCCGTAAGACGGTTATACAGAAGATTTGTCAGTGTTACTGACCTGTGTTTTCCGCCCGTACAGCCGATGGAAACTACAAGCTGGTGCTTTCCCTCTTTTTCCTCATATAGCGGAATCAAAAACTTTAGTATATCATATGCCTTATCCAGAAATGTATGCGCATCCTCACAGTTCATAACAAATTCCTGAACTTCTTCATCATTTCCGGTCTTTTTCTTAAGTTCCGGAACATAATACGGATTCGGCAGGAAACGCACGTCAAAAACCATATCGGAATCCCTCGGGATCCCGTATTTATAGCCGAAGGACATCAGGGTTACAATGATATTGTTGTACGCCTTGTCCTCCAGAAAAATCTTATCGATTTCCGTTTTTAATTCCCTTGTCAGAAGTCCGCTGGTATCAATGATATAGTCGGCAATATCCCGCAGAAAAGAAATCTTTTCGCGTTCCTTTTCGATTCCCTCATTGATCCTGCCGCCGCGGGAAAGCGGATGGGAACGGCGGGTTTCCTTATATCGTTTCACAAGAGCGGCTTCCGAGGCGTCAAGAAACAGGATTTCATAAGAAAAATTTTCCGTCCGGAGTTTCGCCAGACAGCTTGTCAGCTCGTTTAAGGCTTCTCCGTTCCGGATATCGATCCCAACTGCGATCTTGTCCAGTTTAAAGCTGCTGTCTCTTGCAATTTCCGCAAATTTTTCAATTAAGAGCACCGGAAGGTTATCGACACAAAAATATCCGATATCCTCCAGCGTCTTGATCGCCGTTGATTTTCCGGCTCCGCTCATTCCGGTAACAATTACAAATCTCACGTTTCTCTCCTCAGTCAAATGTTCCGATCAGCCGGATCTCCGGCTCCAGTTTTACCTGATATTGTTCGTATACTTTTTCGATCACATCATGAATCAGGCGGTAAATATCCGTTGACGAAGCATGATCATAATTTATAACGAACCCGCAATGCTTCGGAGATACCATAGCGCCGCCCACACGATAACCGGCGAGACCGCTGTCCATGATCAGCTTGCCGGCAAAATATCCCTCCGGACGCTTAAAGGTGGAACCGGCAGACGGATATTCCAACGGCTGTTTTGCCGACCGCAT
>CANRMC010000153.1 GCA_947631605.1 uncultured Lachnospiraceae bacterium | reverse complement strand
CATATTTGAACTTTGCATAGGCGTCCTCTCCAGCCGCTTGGATGTTTCACCGGGGTGCTTGGAGAGCCGCCCGCCTGCCAAGGCACTGTATGGCGTCATGGCGATATTCTGGTCGGCGCAGAAAGGAGCCATTTCCCGTTCTTCCTCGCGGGCGATCAGGTTGTAATGTCCCTGAATGGACACAAACTCTGTAAGATTATGTTCTCTGGCGTAGAAATTTGCTTTGGCAAGCTGCCATGCAAAGCAGTTGGAGATACCAATGTAGCGGGTTTTTCCCGCCCGGACTGCATTGTGCAGTCCCTCCATGATTTCTTCCATCGGCGTTTGGTAGTCCCACATATGATAGATATAGAGGTCGACGTAGTCCATGCCGAGATTTTTCAGACTTTGATTCAGATAATTTTCAATGTGCTTCTGTCCGCTGACGCCTGCGTCAATTTCGTCCTGCGTTCGGGGCGTAAATTTGGTGGCGATCACATAATCGTCCCGATTGGCAAAGTCCCTGAGCGCCTTACCCACATACTGTTCGCTGGTTCCGTTCTGATAGGCAATGGCGGTGTCGTAGAAGTTGATACCCAGATCAAGGGCGTGTTTGATGATATCTCTCGTCTGTCCCTCGTCTACCGTCCAATTGTGCTGCCCGGCTGCAGCGTTGCCGAACCCCATACATCCCAAGCAGATGCGGGAAACTTTTAAATCAGATCTGCCTAAATTTGCATATTTCATCAATCATGCCTCCTTACAGAACTGTCTCAGCCCATGCTTTGAGACTTGCCGCCGTCTGTCTGCCGTTTAGCATTTTTCCTTCGATGAGTATGGTGTCTTTTGCTACGGACGGCTTCAATCCGGCTACGGTTTTTCCTAACCCGCTTCCTCCGGAAGTAGCGAACAGTACTATTTTCTTGCCGGAAAAATCATAACTCTCCAAAAAACTGTTGATGATGGTCGGGGCGACATACCACCAGATCGGGAAACCAAGCAGGATAGTGTCATATGCCGAAATATCGGCATTTCGATCCGCCAGAGCAGGGCGGCTGCTTTTATCGTTCATCTCAATAGAACTGCGGGATTTCTTATCCATCCAGTTCAGGTCTGCTTTCGTGTATGGCACAGCGGGTTTGATTTCATAGATATCTGCTCCCACAGCCTGTGCAAGTTCCTTTGCAACATGCGCCGTTGTTCCGCTGGCGCTGAAATAAGCAACTAATGTTTTATTCATGTTTATTTTCCTCCTTTATAAAGATTTTCCAAGCCGATAGGCTTCAGTCATGTGGTTGCTGCTTTTTGTCATAGATGGGGTTCCGCATCCGGTTCCTAAAATCTGTCCGCAGTCGATGAAGTTCATGTACCGGCACAGTTTCTTGTAGTGTTCCACAAGATAGGGCATTACATCCGCATTAGAATCCCATGCGGCGGTGATCAGCGCAGTTTTCAGGTGCTTGCCGGAAAGTTTCATGGTATAGCTGTAAAAACGGTCAATCACCATTTTAAGCTGTGCCGACATTCCAAAGTAATAAACCGGCGTAACGAATACTGCCATATCCGCGGAGAGCAGGGCGTCCCTGATCTCGCCCATATCATCTTTCTGGGCACATGGTCCATTCATGCCGCAATGCTCACAGCCAAGGCAGGGCTGGATGTTCATGTGGGCGGCGTCCATCTCCACGATGGTATGACCGGTCTCCTGTGCGCCTTTCGCAAACTGTTCCGCCAGCATATTTGAGGAGCCCTTTTTATGCGGGCTGCCTTTGATCATCACAATTTTCATTTTCATCCTCCTAACAATTTTTTTACACAGTTATAAGTGATTTCATAAATCGACATAAATACATAATTGACGCCTGCTTCCTCCATTGCCGTCCGCTGCTTTTCGGTAACAAATGTGTATGGATAGATACCAAACATGAACGGGAAAAAGGTGTAGATAAAATCTTGTTTCTGCTCGACCGTCATATCGGGGAAATACTGGTGGAGACAGGCCATGACTGTACGGATGGATTCGCCATATGCAATCTTAAAATCTTTCAAATGTTCCGGCCGGCTTCCGGTTTCCATATCATAATGATTCATGGACATGATCTTTAAAAGCTGGGCGCGTTCCTCTAAAGAGTGCGCTATCATAGAGGCAAATTCCTCTTTGCTCATCGTATCGACCTGTTCCATAGTCTGTTTTAATGAGGCAATCCAAAGCTCATACTCCCGTTTCAGCAAGGCAAGAAAGATTTCTTCTTTCGTCTGAAAGTAGTTATAAATGGAGGTACGTGTGAAGCTGGTTGCGTTCCCTATTTCTTTGATTGTAATTTCCTTGAAGCTCATCGTCTGATAGAGTTTTTCACAGGCATTGATGATTTCCTCTCTGCGGGCCTCTGTCAGTTCTGGTGATCCTTTTGGCATCTTGCGTCCTCCTTATTCTTCCGGTGTTTTTTTGAAAGACAGACATTTTTCTTCATGATTCCGCCACCTCTCAATTCATTATTTTATTCTGACACCATGTCAGTATAATTACTATAACATTATTCTGACACTATGTCAATACATATATGAAAATATTTCCTGTTCCATTGCAGTCAGGCAATCGGAACTGATCGTGTGGGATTTACAGATTGAAGTAAATTTTGCAAAGGCGTATAATATAATTTGAAATATAAATAGAGGAGTACGTTATGAATTTTTTGTATGTTGGGATAGGTGGAGCGGTAGGATCCATGCTGCGATATGCCATAAGCCTGATTCCGTATAAACAGACATTTCCACTGCTGACAATGATAACGAATATCTGCGGTGCGTTTCTGATTGGTTATATTGCAGGATTTGCAGATAAGAGAAATGTTTCCGCAAATATGCTTCTTTTTCTGAAAACGGGATTGTGCGGAGGCTTTACCACGTTTTCTACATTCTCGTTGGAAGCATATACGCTGCTGCAAAATGGACATTACGGGTATATGGCGATATATGTTCTATTCAGCCTGATCGGATGTCTGGCTGGAATATGGGGCGGAATGACGCTTGGCCGGAGTTAAGACAAAACGGAGAAAAAACCATGCTTAAACAGATTGAATATTTTCACGCTGTTGTCCGCGCAGGCAGCTTCAGTGAGGCGGCGCAGCAGTGCTACATATCGCAGTCCGCTATTTCACAGCAGATTCAGGCATTGGAGAGGAAACTTGGCGTGACGCTTCTAAAACGGGAAAACCGCCGCTTTTCCCTGACGCCTGCAGGGGAATATTTTTATCGTCAAAGCCTTTTGTTAATGGCTGATTTTGACCGATTATGCAAAGAAACAAAGAGGATCGCGCAGGGCGAAGATTTTGCCCTGCGTATTGGATATCTCAAAGGATATGGGGGCGCGGAATTTCAAAGGGCAGTAGCGGAATTTACAGCGAAGTACCCTGATATTCCCATTGATATGAAAAACGGCAATCACGAGGACTTATATGAATTGCTGCGTTCCGATCAGGTGGATCTGGTGCTGAATGACCAGAGGCGAGCTTTTTCAGACGAATATGTGAATACCGTACTGACGGTCATCGGCTGCCACATTGAAATATCTGCAAGGAATCCCATTGCCGGTTTAGAATATATCAATGTGGGCGATCTGCGGCACACACCATGTATTTTAGTCGCGTCAAAAGAGCAGCAGGAAAACGAACAGTCTTATTATCAAGAGATATATGGGATTGAAAGTAAATTCCTGTTTGCCGAAGATTTGGATGAGGCCCGTCTGATGGTTGTGAGCGGGAAAGGTTTTCTCCCTATCGAAGG
>CANRMC010000152.1 GCA_947631605.1 uncultured Lachnospiraceae bacterium | reverse complement strand
GCCGTTTAGTCCAGAGCGCAAATAAGCGTCCGGACAAGGTTTTCGATGTCAATGTTATCGATGACGGACCCCTTGTTGACAACATTGACAGTGTGGGAGAGGGCATGCGGGGCAATTATAGGTATTGTAGGAAGTGTTGGAGATACATAAAAAAGACGCCTCAGCCCTTTCATAGTCTGCCGCCCATTAAGCAAATCCCTGTAATAAACAATGCCCCCAAGCCACAGCTCGGGAGCATTATTAAACTTTAAAAAAAATCGCGCAGTTCCTGCCTGCTATTTTTCCACCTTTATCCCTTTTGCCTCAAGCATTTTAACAATCTCCTCCCTATCCATATCCCCGTTTGCAAAGGCTTTTTGCAGGCCCGAGCCGAAAGAAACCGTTGGCTGATTGGCAAGTTTGAGCGTCTCACTAAGTTCTGTCGGCGTCCAGCCGCTTAAGCACCATAGGTGCTGATTGTTAAACATATTCATGACCGCATTCATTATGTCGTTCATCTTTTTGACCGACGGCTCAACGCCCATTTCCGAAAGGTCTTCAATGAAATACTGAATAATTTTCGACGGAGATAAATCGCCAATCGTGTTATAGCGCTTGAGCCTATTCAATAGATACTGCGCGGCATTTATGCTGTTTATCTTTTTTTCAAATTCCGCTGCCTTCTTCTCGTCGCCCTTGTAGCCCTCAATTTCGCCGTGCAGGCGCTGAAGTTCAAACTCCTCATAGTCTCCGATATAGGAAAATTCCTTAAGATGCTTTCCCTTATACTTGCAGGGAATAACGGTTCCCCATGCGGTTTCGTATTCTGACGCCGTGCATTTAAGATTCTCGAGCACCTTAAGCAATTCAAACTCATATTTGCTCTTCGGCATTACTACATAATCAAGAAGGTTTTGCGGCACATAATGCGTTCTGCCGGCGGCGTTCTCCATAACGCTGTAAAGTTCGGAAAACCTTCGCTGACCCGTTCCGACAAACTCACGCGATGCTATCAGGCGAAATTTATCCTCGCGATTTTCCTCTGAGTAAACCTCGTCGACCTCGAACACATAAAACGGCACCGCCTCTCGCCGCAAAATGCCGAGCGCGGCATACATATCCCTGCGGTGGAGCCTGACCGTTTCGGTTTTTGTTGACAGCTCAAGATAGACTTTCCACACGGCATCAGCAAAAATCGCGCCGTAAAGATTCGCGCAAGCGGTCACAAAATTGCGGATAAAGCAGACTTGATTATCATCAAGATTTGCTTCCGAATATAATCTGTCAATGGATTTTCGGGACAGTGGTTTGGGGTAGGGCATTCTTATCGCTCCTTTCGTTTTGCATCGCGCTAAAATTCATTTTTGAAAACTGTAAAGTAATATCGTAACACTTTTTTGGTGACTTTCCAAGATAATTTCTACACTTTTTACCTTGTGTCTAAATGATGCTGTACTTGCCCCAAAAAGCCGACAGAATATTTAAAATATTGCCAAACAATGTTTAAAAATTTACAACGAATGGACTTGCATAATTATACGGCTTGAACTATCCCGCAAACCGGGCGCAATTATTCTAACGCCTTGCATCTTTTTTCTATCAACTCTGAAAACCGCTCTTTCGAATTCTGCGACAGCAGTGAACTGTCACACATTTCTTGATAAGTCGACTTCATAGATACTATTTTTGCAATCATCTTTTCGGCAGAGGCCTCGGAAATTCCGCATTCTTCTGCAAAGACGAAAAAGTCTTTCCTGCGAATATGAGTCTTTTTACCGTTGATGGCAAGCGCAAATTCCTCTGTATCCTCTGGCATAATTACGTTGACAGGCAATAAGTCATAAGCCGGTGAGAGAACATAAATACCGCTTGCTTCATGTGTTTCAATCAGCGAGAAGTTTTTTAGATGCATATCCGAATTGCCGACAACATATGAGAAGACAAGCCGCATAAACAATTCCGTAATATCCAATTTTGCCTGAGACGAATATCTTGCAATTACCTTTGCGCAGCGCTCGTAGGAGCCCTTATATTTGTCCTGCGTCAAGCGCAGATCAAGCTGGCAAAAGTCCTCCATGGCAAGCATTTGAACGCCGGTTTTATCGATGATCCTGTCGACACGCTTGGTGATGTAGGCAAACGTATCGTCACTTTTAATTAGGGCATGAGGCACGGTCGATATGCCTGTCACATCAGCCATAGCCATTACAAGATGTTCGGCTTCCGGCAAACATTCAAATTCGGCAACCTGCGGCTTCAAAATATAGCCGGCAGGGTAATTAACAATCGTCAAGCGCGGACTGTTATCGTCCGAATGTAAATGAAGAGACAGCTTTTTTTGAACGCCGGGAACGGTGATACCCTTGTTTGTATTTTCCTTTGCGATCTCCTCCAGAGTATGGTCATCTATTTCAATTTGAGGTATGGTATTTGTTCCGAAAAAGCGTTTAACACAAGCACGGTGCCAACCGTTTATGGCGTTGTTTCTTAACGGTTTGCCACAGCAATAACAGTTCATCTCTTTTCCTCCGCAATACTCACATTTCCTATACTGTCTTTGCACGCTACCAACAACAGCCCAAAACGGTCTTTCGTGTCAATCTTCCAGTTCCTGCTGACTACACCGAGAAGCCAGCCTTCAGGTATGAGTCCGTCAAAGAACGGAAATAAAATTCGGGAATTGTAGGGCTCCTCCCGAATAGGCAGAGTCAGCGAAACTGGCGACGCGTTTTCCGATTTCAGATAATTTTTATCGTAAACAAACATATATCCGGAATCCGTTTCAGAGAGAACGCCTGCAAAAGCATTTCGCACATACACATAAGCACTTCTGAATGCATTCATTATTTATTATCCTTTCTTCCGGGAACAGCTATAGCGCCAAACATTTCAAGAGCCGCATTTACTTTATCCATGCGCACGGTTTCCTTTCCCTGTTCAAGATCACGAATAAAACGAAGTCCCAAACCCGACCGCATAGCAAACTCTTTTTGCGTAAGCCCTGCTTCTTTCCTGCGCATTTTCACAAATTCGGCAATGGGATTCATGGTTCAACTCTCCTTTTTCTGATTTCATTGCACATTATATACCCTTTAAGGTATAAAGTCAAGAGATTTTATTTAAAAATATACCTTTTAGGGTATATTTTATATTTGTGCTTGTTTTATATACCTTTTCGGGTATAAAAGCAAGGAAAATTTCACTTCGCCGAGAATTGAATATGTGATTGTCGCTATATACAGTTCGTACAGCAGATATGTTCCCGCTGGTATTATCAGTTTTTCAAAATGTCTGTAATTCAGTGTTGAAATCTACATATTATTCGCAATTTGTAATATAATATGTATATTTATGTCGGAGACCACTTGCTGACAACATTGACAGTGTGGGAGAGGATGTGCGGGGCGGTAATTGGAATAGCGGGTAAATTTATGGGAAATACATAAGACCGTCCAGCAAAGACCATTTATAAACCATAAAGCACAAATAGTCAAGTAAGATTTGCCGAATCATACTTGACTATTTTATTTTTCTATGTTATACTGTTACCATTACAATATGGAGGTGCTGTTATGTTTATCGGCAGAGAGTGTGAGCTTACAACGCTGAACAAGCTGTATGAATCAAATAAATTTGAATTCGCCGTGATCTACGGTCGGCGGCGCGTTGGGAAAACGGCCTTGATAAACCGATTTATCGAGGGGAAAAACGCGATTTACTTTATGGGCGTGGAGAGCAACGCCAAGCAAAATCTCGAAAATTTCAGCAAGAACATCATTGAATATAATACCGGAAT
>CANRMC010000151.1 GCA_947631605.1 uncultured Lachnospiraceae bacterium | reverse complement strand
CCCTGAAAAAACGGACGTTTTTTGAAGCGGTGTCGGACAGCAGGCGCTGTGTGCGGACAGGTTCCGTAAAACCGATTTTCGGGATATTGTTCTGGAATATTTTCTTAGCGGTTCTTGCAATCCTGCTTGGCGGAGCATTGTCCGGACTTATTACTACGATCCTGAAAAAACTGATCTCCTATCGTGCGGCGTACTTTGTGATCGACTCTTTGGTTCAGACGATCAATATCGTGATCTACGCTGTTTTTTCCATGGTAGTCATGCCGCTGACATATGCTTATATCTGTAACAGTTATTATAATGTAGAGGATAACGGTCCGGATGAGGACGAAGAAAATATCGATAATTACAAAGATTATGACCCTGTAAAGAGCCGTATGCAGGAGCGGGCATTTGTAACGCTTCTGATCCTGATCGCATTGACGGTGGATGTCTCGTATCTGATCTTAAAAAATACCAGAATGATCACGTTGGATGCGGAGATTCTCAATACGGCAACCGTTACGGCGCACAGAGGGGACTCCAGAAACGCGCCGGAGAATACGCTTTCCGCCTTTGAACTGGCGGTGGAAAATCAGGCTGACGTCGTGGAACTGGACGTCCGGCAGACAAAGGACGGCGTGCTTGTGATTATGCATGATGAAAGTCTGGAGCGTACCATCGGCGTCGATAAAAAAGTGGGGGATCTGACCTATGAAGAGCTGCTGCAGTATGATGCGGGAATCCAATACAGTGAAGACTACGCAGGGGAAAAAATCCCGACTCTGGAAGAGGCGATCCAGTGCATCGACGGAAGAACTGATCTGAATATCGAACTCAAACCGGCAAAGACCGACCGGAATCTGGTAGAAGGTGTGGCGGATCTGATAGCAGCCTATGACCTTTACGATTCCTGTATTGTGACATCGGCGGATTACAGTGCGATTAAAAAGATCAAACAATATGACGAAAAGATCACCACGGCATATATCATGTCGGTTGCGGCAGGCAATTTTTATGATCTCGAATATGCGGATGCGTTCAGCATTAAATACTCCTATATCACAAATGATATGGTAAAAGAAATCCATAAACGAGGCAAAGAAGTGTATGCCTGGACGGTAAATTCTGAAGAAAAGGTAAAAGAAATGATGTTGAAAGGCGTAGACAGTATTATTACGGACAATCCGTACCGGACGAAACGAATCATTTATAATTCTACAGACAGCCTGTTTACAACCTTTTATAAAAAGTATTTCAATCTTGGCTGGTAAAAAAAAGAGAGCGTACGGCTCTCTTTTTTTCTGTATTTTTTAAGCGGCTTCCGCTTCTTTTTCGTCCGTTTTGCCCAATCGGTATGTGACAAGGGCGCAGACGATGAAAAGAACGACGCTTATAATGATTTCTGGAAGTTTAGTGCCCGACATGCTGTTTTCCTGCTGGATCTTATAAAAGATCGCAAACGGCGAGGAAATGATAAGTCCCATGATCGCGCTGAAGGTTGCGGTCGGAAATTTGCGGAACAGCCACTCAATCAGTTTGGATATGAGGAAGATTCCGAGCAGGCATCCGATACCGAACGGAAGAAGGATCAAAAATTCATTCATGATCTTCCCGAAGTCAAAAGCAAGCACTGCGTCGATAAATTTATTGATGGAACCGATGATCCCGAAGTAGAAACCGAGGATCATCATAACCAGAGAACCGCTGACGCCCGGAATGACCATGGCTGCCGAAGCGATCAGTCCCACCAGAAATACTTGCAGGCAGAGAAGCGGATTTGCGGTAAGGACGGTTCCGTCGTCGCTGCCGCCGCTCAACATCGGAAGGACGATGGAGATTGCCAGAAAGATGATGAAAACCAGAATATAAAGTCCGATGGATTTTTTCTCTTCCTTTTCATAGCCTTTTTTCATTCGAAGCCAGATCATCGGGATACCGCCGATGATAAGACCGGTAAATCCCATAGCGGTTGCAAAAGGGAAATTGTTCAGGAGATAGTCGATCATTTTCGAAAACAGGAGAATCCCGATGGCACACCCCAATATAATCGGAAGCAGTGTTTTAATGCTTTTTTTGAAATCTTTTAAGAAATTGGAAATGGCGGAAAGCAGACGGTCATAGATACCGAGGGAAACAGCCATAGTGCCTCCGCTTACGCCGGGAATGACATTTGCCACGCCTACGAACATTCCTTTTATCAGGTCAATTATAAATTTCATGTAAAAACTCCTTTCGTTCTCTTAAGCGGAATTATTATAACATATCATATTTTATTTCTCAATCAGAATACTTCCGGATAAAGTGACAAAAAGTACTATACAAATAATAATAAGTATGCTACAATACATAGTAATAAAAACTACGTCACATAATATGAATACTTTATAATGTAGTCAGGAGGGAAAAACATGAGTTTTCGGATAGTAGGAGATAACTGCTGTGATTTTACGGCGGAGGATTTGGATAAAGAATACGTAGTATCGGTTCCGTCTGCAAAGCAGGGGAAGCTTATGTTTGTCATGCCTGAAAATAAAACTCGTACCGGTTTTGTCTGCCCGTCCCCAAAAGAATACATGGCGGCTTTTGAAGGCGGGGACGAGATCTATGTGGTTACCCTTCCGCACAGCATGAGCGGTTCTTATATGAGTGCGGATATCGCGAAGGATGTCTATCGGGGAAGACATAAGGATGTAAAGATCCATGTATTCGATCCAAAATCCAAAGCGGCAGGGGAATACGCCGTTTATAAAAAGATAGAAGAACTGGCGCTTCGCGGGATTTCTTTTGAAACGATCGTGGAGCTTGTGGAAGACTATATTAAAAATATGAAGGGACATTAAGCGAAGGAGGGTTTTTGTCCGTTTGAAAAAAAGCCGTTCATGGCTTTTTTGTTGTGCAATTGAAAAAGATATGGTAAAATGGCAGCATACGAATACTTAGGAATTGTTAAGGTGCGTGGGGATTATGGTTAGAAACAGGAGAAAGTATGCTGCCATATTTCTGTTTATAAGCCTCTTATTCGGAATGACGCTCTGCGGGTGCGGGAAAGAAACTCCGGATACGGCGGCGGATGAAAATACAACAGAAGAACTGACCGAAGCCACGGAAACGGTACTGCCGAGCGAGGAGCCGGATATCGTTGTCGATGATGATGGCTTTGTGGTTACGAATGATTATGTAAAGACAACCGGAGAAAATGTAAACGTGCGGGTGAAGCCGTCTACGGACGCCGATATTTATATGGTGCTTGGAAAGGGCGTAGATTTAAACCGTACCGGTTATAATGATTCATGGACCAGAGTAAAACTGAACGGCAGCAGTTTTTATGTCTATTCGGAATATCTGGAGGAAACGGAGATTGATTGGGCAACCTCCGGAGATGCGGAAACGGTAACGCATATAGTATTTTTGGATCCGGCAGCCCAGATGACGGCAGATACGGAAATAGAGCCGATCCGTCCGGGCGCGGAAGAGGAAGAAGAAATGAAAGCCAGAGCTTCCGCGGGTGCGACCGGAGTTTCTACCGGAACGCCGGAATATGCGCTTACGCTTACGCTTTCCAAACAGTTGAAACAAGAACTGGAGGAAAGAGGATATACGGTTTATCTGACAAGGGAAACCAACGAAGCCTCTGTCAGTAATGCGGAACGCGCGGAAATGGCAAACGCAAAGGGCGCGGAAATTTATGTCAGGCTTCGTGCGGGAAGCGGAAATGCGGAGCTGTCCGGCGTTATGGGGTTCATTACTACCCCGGCGGGTAGAAATTATGACGCGGACTATCAGCTTTCCAGAGATATTTTAGATGAAGTTTTGAAAGA
>CANRMC010000150.1 GCA_947631605.1 uncultured Lachnospiraceae bacterium | reverse complement strand
GTTTGTCCGTCATTTCGGGTGTGATAAATCGCTCATATACGGTGTTAAATTCTTCCCTATTTGACGCGGTGAGATATTCAAAGCCCAAACTTTCAGCGTATCCTTTTACAAGAATCTTTGATTTGTTGCCGAAATGTCCCGCGGCTGCCAGAAACACATCTGCATCTGCATCATTCATATACGGATGTACTGAGGCATTTGTCTTCATGAGGCCGCCACCGTTGTCATTTACAAGCAATATACGGACATTATTACCAATATCACGATTCCCGATGGAATTCATATCATAAAAGAAAGTCAAGTCACCCAAAACGCAAAAGCACAATTTATTTTTGTCCACAAAAGAGGCCCCTAGGAACGAAGACAGAACTCCGTCTATTCCGCGCGCTCCGGTATTGCTCATCGTAACCACATTATCCCGAAACCGGAAAAGACTCCATGCACGCAACGTGTTGCTCAATCCAAGAAATACGAGGGATTTTTCCGGAATTAACGGAGCAAGCTTTGATGCTGTATAAACATTTGAAAAGGGCAGCGATTTCGGGCACATAATATTTTCTACTGTCCGTTTACACTCCGTCAAATAGCTGTCATCAGACTTCTCATCCGTACAATAATATCCGAAAAAGGATTCCTCGTCCATTTCAAATACATTTGTCAGCTTTTCCATTGTGTCACGAATCTCGCCGTCAGGATTAACTCTCCATATCTCTTTGGCGTTGCGGAGTCTGCCAAATGTATTTATATCAGCGGCCGGACCCCCAATATGAATAACCAGACATATATCTCGGTACATATCATACTCTCTTTTTTGGACTGAAGCTAAGTGTGCCAAAACTCGGTATCGACCATAATATCCGCTTGTATGTCCGCAGAACACAACGGCATTATGCGAAGAACAAAAGTTATCAACCACCGTTGTCAGCTTATCTGTGAATTGCATATGTGTGCCCACAAAGACGGCAATCCTTCCCTGAGGCATCTCAGGCAGTTTCGTGTCAAATGTATATCTTCTGATGATTCTCGTCGATTCCAGTTCTTTCATTGATAAACTTACGTTTTCTCCTTCCAGCGAACGCGGAAGGTCGATATGCACCGGTCCACCGCCGCGCCTAAAAAGTGCTAAGATTGCCGAATTAATCAAAAGATTGTTTGCATGCATATCTTTTTCATCTTTTACAACCGACAATTGAGCCTTGTACACAAAGGTATCCTTAGGAGAAACACTTCTGTCAATACTTTGAGGTTTCAAATTCCCAATACCTGAATAACCGTGCAGCGCTGTTATTGCTAGAACAGGGAGTTGTCTATAATATGCCTCCGTCATTGCCGCATAATAATTTCTTGAAGCCACTGACTCTGTACACGTAATAACAACCGGTTCACCGCTCTCAGCCGCCATCCCCACTGCCATATATGCCGCCCCACGCTCGTCTATCGCCGAATACATTTCAAAACCGCCATTATACTGCATACCTGCCACAAGTTCAAAATGCGTTGTACCGGGTGAGACGATTACTCGCTTAACACCATGTGCCAATAGCAAGTTGATCAGCATATGTACGTTACTATTTCCGGAATAACCTTTAATTTCACTCATTGTATCTTCCTCCTTGCTATTTAAGGCCAATGCATTGCTCAAGGTACTCTTCTGTGCGCTTTCGCTCATAACTTAACACAGAATCTACTGCATAATAATCTATGTCCGCTGTCAAAACCTTTTCAAAAGTTTCTGCTTCTGAGAGCAATCTATTTTCAAGTTTTAGGGTATTCAAAAGAGAAGATAGTTTTTGCCTATTTCCTGTACTGCCCTTTCGAATCACTACTGCAAACTTTTTATGACATCTGACAGAAAATATTGTGCCGTGGAAAGTATCCGTAACAACATACTCCGCATCGACAAAATAATGTAGCAGTTCGAATGAATTTACATTAATATTCTTATCGACCCATTCCTGGAAAAAGCCAACAGAGTAAATCTTACAATTCTTTTTTCTTGCAAATTCTTTAATTCTCTTGATATAAGCTTTATCATTAAACCGAAAGTCATATGCATATATCAAGATATATTTCCGCTTATTTTCTCTTTCCTTTGGAACAGGCAAATCGCCCACCAGAACGGGATCCAAATGGCGATATACAGTTGCATTTGGAAGAATCTTACTAATGATTCCATATGAATTTTCATCGCGTACAGAAATGTGTTTCAAGTTTGACATGGCGTCCACCATTTCATCATACACGCCGTATTTTATAATATCATCATAGGTTGCCGATCCAAAGGATGCAGCGTAGGTATTGACGTTTGCGTTGCCCATTTTGCCGTGAAGCTGTAATGAAAATCCCCACGGGCACGATTGAGCAAAGTTAAACACCTCATCGCTGCCGATAATGATAGAGTCATAATCGGATGAATAATTTGGCTCTTGCATACACAATAATTGTGCGCGCTGTTGCTTTTCAAAAATGGCGGCTTTTCTGGGCTGAAAGCAATAATTGAAGAACTTTTTTCTAAATGCGTGGCGCATTCGTTCCGTTAGTTTCTTCTTTTGAATATCCGTGTTTGTCCTTAATTTCTTACCTGGAATAATATCAATAAATTCAACTTCACAGCCGTTATCCGTCAGCATTTTTTTCAATAGATACGCTTGCCAAAAAGAACCGTGATTATTGACGCGCTGCATCGACAAAATACCGACTCTCATTTTGCTTCTCCTTCTTTCCATATGCGCTTTACTTTATCTTTTATCAAGTACGCTTGAGGAAAATACCTGCTCACCCCATAAAAAATCCCTCGCTTCCAGGAGCTTTTCCGTGCAATCAGCCGTGCCGGATACTGTTTCATGGTATCACGCAGGAAGTGCAAATCTTCCGGATACTTTTTTTCGGCCCGAGCCAGTATCAGTCCGCGTAGCACAAAATAGCAGTCCATCGCCACATGATAATCGGCGCAATCGCTTAACTCCGGGAAATCTTGTTTACAATGTTCCGAAACGATTTGCGCCGCTTTGATTGTAAAGAGCTTTCTGTGCGCATAAGTGTTGCCAACGAGCGAATCCGCCCTTTGCAGATAGTTGTATTTTTCGTCCGGCAGCTGACAGATTCGTCCCGATCTCGAGAATGCTTTGTAGACAAAAGGTGTGTCTTCACCATACTTCAGCTCTTCAATAAACCGAATCTCTCCCGCCAAATCCGTTCGATACAGCTTCCCCCATGCATAACTCCTGACCACTCCGTCCCAAAGAAGGAGATGTTTGATTGCCTCCTCCTGTCTGTATTCTCCCGGAGCATAACGATCTGGCTCGGTCGCACCAGTATCGGGGAACACCTTCCTCACGCCACAGCAAACGATATCCGCATCCGTATTTTCAAAGCCTTCAACCATACACGCAACGGCATCCTCGTCAATGTAATCGTCAGAATCAACAAACATAAATAAATCGCCGGTCATAACGTCCATGCCCTCGTTCCGCGCGCTTGCAAGACCGCCGTTTTGTTTATGTACGACGCGAATCCTTTTATCCCGTTTCGCCCATTCTTCGCAAATCTCCGGGCAACGGTCAGGGGATCCGTCGTCCACCAGAATGATTTCCAGATCCGGATAGGTTTGCTTTACCAGACTGTTCACACAGGCAGGCAGCCACTTTTCCACCGCATAAACCGGAACAATGACGCTCACCATTCCATTCATGCGGCCACCCCGCACAGAAGATTAAACCGATCAAAGGATATTACCCCCCCAGGCCGTCTTAAAACTTGTTTTTTGCAACAAAAAATGCCAGACATATTTCTTACGAAATAGATATCTGACCTCAACAACTGAATAA
>CANRMC010000149.1 GCA_947631605.1 uncultured Lachnospiraceae bacterium | reverse complement strand
ATCAAAGAGCATCCGGTTATGCTGAACCGTGCTCCTACACTTCATAGACTTGGTATTCAGGCATTTGAACCAATCCTGGTAGAAGGCAAGGCAATCAAGCTTCACCCGCTTGTATGTACCGCTTTCAACGCCGATTTCGATGGCGACCAGATGGCTGTTCACCTTCCGCTTTCCGTAGAAGCGCAGGCAGAGTGCCGGTTCCTGCTTCTTTCACCGAACAACCTGTTGAAACCGTCGGATGGCGGTCCGGTCGCGGTTCCTTCACAGGATATGGTTCTGGGTATCTACTACCTGACGATGGACCGTTACAGAGAAGTGGAAGCCTCTGACGATGAGATCATAAAATATTACGATCTGGATGATGAAGCGGCAAACCTTGCGCAGCTTAAGAAGGATTGTGAAGAGGGCGTAAGAAGAATGTCTGACGTCATCAAGATCCGCGTTATCAAGAAGCAGTCCAAGGATAAGAAGGAAACCTTCTATAAGGATATTGTCAGCACGGCGAAAGATATTATGGGACGTTCCTTCCGGAACCTCAATATTGCAATGCTGGCATATGAGAATAAGGAGATCACGCTTCATCAGAAGATTTATGTCCGCCGCGAGGCTGTGCTGGAGGACGGCACAAAAGTAAGCGGAATGGTAGAGAGTACGCTCGGTAAGCTCATTTTCAATGAGATCATTCCACAGGATCTTGGTTTTGTTGATCGTACTGATGCAAAGAATGTTCTGGAGCCGGAAATCAACTTCCATGTTGGTAAGAAGGGATTAAAGCAGATATTGGACAAATGCATCAACACCCATGGCGCAACCAAGACAGCCGAAGTACTGGATAATATCAAGGCAATGGGTTATAAGTATTCGACGCAGGGCGCGATCACTGTTTCTGTCTCGGATATGACCGTACCGGCAGCCAAGAAGGAAATTCTGGCAGAAGCCCAGAGCATTGTAGACCGGATCACCGTTTTGTACGGCAGAGGTCATCTGACAGACGAAGAACGGTATCAGGCAGTTGTCAAGGTTTGGGATAATGCGGATAAAAAACTGACAAAGGCCCTTCTTGACGGACTTGATAAATATAATAACATTTACATGATGGCGGACTCCGGTGCGCGTGGTTCCGATCAGCAGATCAAGCAGCTTGCCGGAATGCGTGGATTGATGGCGGATACAACCGGACGTACCATTGAGCTTCCGATCAAGTCAAACTTCCGTGAAGGGCTTGACGTACTGGAATATTTCATTTCCGCTCATGGTGCCCGTAAAGGTCTGTCCGATACGGCGCTCCGTACTGCCGACTCCGGTTATCTGACGCGTCGTCTGGTAGACGTATCGCAGGATCTGATCATTCGTGAGACAGACTGCTGCGAGGAGACGGATGATAAGCCGGGCATGTATGTAGAAGCTTTCATGGAAGGTGATGAGATCATCGAGAGCTTTCAGGAGAGAATCACAGGACGTTATGCGGCAGAATCCGTATTTGACGCAGACGGCAACATGATCGTAAAGAAGAATCACATGATCACGCCGAAACGTGCTGAAAATATCATGAAGCATGGAGTTGACAGCGAAGGCCGTCCATTCACGGATGAAGACGGAAAGCCGAGAAGAAAGGCAAGACTCAAGATCCGTACCATTCTTACCTGTAAGTCTCACATTGGTGTATGCGCGAAGTGCTACGGTGCAAACCTTGCAACCGGTCAGGCTGTTCAGGTCGGCGAGGCTGTCGGCATTATCGCAGCGCAGTCGATCGGTGAGCCGGGTACACAGCTTACCATGCGTACGTTCCATACCGGTGGTGTTGCCGGCGGCGATATTACGCAAGGTCTTCCGAGAGTCGAGGAACTCTTTGAAGCAAGAAAGCCGAAGGGACTTGCGATCATTGCGGAATTTGGCGGAAAGGTCCAGATCCGTGATACCAAGAAGAAGCGTGAGGTTATCATTACCAATGATGAGACCGGCGAGAGCAAGGCATATCTGATCCCTTACGGTTCAAGGATCAAGGTTTACGATGACCAGATACTGGAAGCCGGCGACGAGCTGACCGAAGGTTCTGTAAATCCGCATGATATATTGAAGATTAAGGGCGTTCGTGCCGCTCAGGACTATATGCTGCGTGAGGTACAGAGAGTTTACCGTCTGCAGGGTGTAGAAATTAACGATAAGCATATTGAAGTCATTGTACGTCAGATGCTGAAGAAGGTTAAGATTGAAGACAGCGGAGATACGGATTATCTGCCGGGTTCCTTTGTCGATATTCTTGACTATAACGAGATCAATGAGAGACTGATCGAGGAGGGCAGGAAGCCTGCAGAGGCAAAGCAGGTAATGCTGGGTATCACAAAGGCTTCCCTTGCAACAAACTCCTTCCTGTCAGCCGCTTCCTTCCAGGAGACAACCAAGGTTCTGACAGAGGCAGCAATTAAGGGCAAGGTGGATCCGCTCATTGGTCTGAAGGAAAATGTTTTGATCGGTAAGCTGATTCCTGCCGGTACCGGTATGAAGCGTTATCGTTCCGTAAAACTGGATACGGAATATATCAATGAAATACCGATGGATTTTATGAACGAGGACGAAAACTCCCTTGATGAATCTGCAACCAGCATGGTTTCTACGGAAGATTCCTATGAATCTGAGGAACCAGAAGAACAGGTTTCAGAGGAAGTTATGCCGGACAGCGAGGAATAATACAAAAAAAGGGTAAAATCCCAAAAAATGCTTGACACAATTAAAACGCAAATATATAATATTAAGGCATGCGTGAAATGCGCATGCCTTTCAATTTATTTTAGATCAGGAGGTGAAAACATGCCAACATTTAACCAGTTAGTAAGAAAAGGAAGACAGACTGTTGAGAAGAAGTCAACTGCTCCTGCACTCCAGAGAAGCTACAACTCTCTGCGCAAGAAGCCTACAGAAACCAGCTCTCCACAGAAGAGAGGCGTATGTACAGCAGTTAAGACGGCTACTCCGAAGAAGCCTAACTCCGCTCTTAGAAAGATCGCCAGAGTTCGTCTTTCCAACGGTATCGAAGTAACAAGCTATATTCCGGGCGAAGGCCACAACCTTCAGGAACACAGCGTTGTTCTGATCCGTGGAGGAAGAGTAAAGGATTTACCTGGTACAAGATACCACATCATCAGAGGTACTCTTGATACAGCAGGTGTTGCTAAGAGACGTCAGGCACGTTCCAAGTATGGTGCAAAGCGTCCGAAGGATGCAAAATAATCCATACGACAGTTTATCCAAGTGCTGGTAATGGCATAGTTTTCTTATATCGTATATATAACTTTTGCCAACAGCACGAACACAATGAAATGGGGAGGTTCTCTGTTTCACTGTGAGTACCGTAGAATTAATGATTATTAAGGAGGGAAGAACCGTGCCACGTAAAGGACATATCCAGAAAAGAGACGTATTAGCGGATCCGATTTATAACAACAAAGTGGTTACCAAGCTGATCAACAATATCATGTTGGACGGCAAGAAGGGAGTAGCCCAGAAGATCGTTTACGGCGCATTTAACCGTATTCAGGAAGAAACCGGCAAGGATCCTGTAGAGGTATTCGAAGCTGCCATGGCGAACGTAATGCCATTGCTTGAGGTAAAGGCAAGACGTATCGGCGGTGCTACCTATCAGGTTCCGATCGACGTAAGACCGGATCGGAGACAGGCTCTCGGACTTCGTTGGATCACCACATTTTCTCGTGCGAGAAGTGAGAAGACCATGGAAGAGAGACTGGCAAGAGAGCTTATTGACGCATCCAATAACACAGGTGCAGCAGTAAAGCGTAAAGAAGATATGCACAAGATGGCTGAGGCAAATAAGGCATTTGCTCACTACAGATTCTAATTGATGGAAGCATCTTGTGACTGACACAATAAAAATAAGGAGGAAAAAGCCTTGGCTGGAAGAGAATATCCATTAGAGAGAACAAGAAATATCGGTATCATGGCGCACATTGATGCCGGTAAGACGACTCTTACAGAGAGAATTCTTTATTATACCGGTGTAAATTATAAAATCGGT
>CANRMC010000148.1 GCA_947631605.1 uncultured Lachnospiraceae bacterium | reverse complement strand
ACCGGCCATGCTGCAATCCCCCACCAGATAGGATAACCGATGAACACCGTATCATATTCCTCCCAGTTATCGGGAACGGCCTTCTCCAGTTCTACAACACGCAGGGATTCATCATCATGCTCGCGTGATACACGACTGTTTTGATCAGTCCAGTTCAGATCGGCAGAGGTATAAGGTTCTGTCGGCACCAGCTCAAACAGATCCCCGCCTGTGGTATCCGCGATATATCCGGCAACCGCTTCAGTATTACCTGTAGCAGAAAAATACACAACCAGCGTTTTTCCATCGTCTGTTCCGGTTGGTTCAACCGAAGCTGCCGGTTCGTCGGATGCTTCAGAAGAATCCATATCCGTTGATCCACCGGATGGTTCCGTCAAGTCGGAATTGTCGTTTTCCCTATTCTGACCGGAACAGGCTACAAGGGAAAACACCATGATCATACATAGCAATACTGCAATCAATTTTTTCATAAATTTCATTCCTTCTTTCTTTTTCTTATAAGATTAAGTTGACAACCATTCCCGTAACAAACGAGAACAGCATTACAAACGCAAGATATAATAAAAACCGTTTCACACCTAGCACGATTTTCAGCGCACCCAGATTGGTAATCTTCGTGGATGGTCCGGTGATCATGAACGCCGCTGCGCTTCCCATGCTCATTCCGGAATACAGCCACTCCCGGATCAGAGGGATCGTTCCGCCGCCGCAGGCGTAAAGCGGAACCCCGATCGTGGCGGCCATCAATACGCCGAAACCTTCATTCGCCTCTCCAAACAAAGCCGCAAATCTGTCTGCCGGAACATACCGCTGAAACAGCGCTGACAGCAGCACGCCCACGAGAAACCAAGGGCCGGTTGCTTTGATATTTCTGCCGATATTTTTTACAAGCCTCAGAAAAATATTTGGATCCGTATCGTGATTGTGAGGTTCGTCAAAACCCGTAAAATTAAAAAATGGTTTCTTCTTATAGAATACCCGGATAAGGATGCCTGCCAAACAACCGCAGACAAAGCTGGAGACGATCCGTACCGTCAAAGCGGCACTTCCCAGCGCGGTGCTGTAAATGATAAGCTGGGGATTGAGCAGGATTGAACTCATCATAAATGCTGCCAGCCAGTCATCCCGAATGCCGCTTCTGGAAAAAGACGCCGCCAGAGGAATCGTTCCGTACATACAAAGCGGCGATGCTATCCCCAGAATACTTGCGGGGATCACACCCAGAATTCCCAGTTTTTTATCTCCCAAACTGCGGAACAATCCGTGAATACGATCTTTGACAAACACGGAGATGACCGACCCCAGAACAATACCCAGAGCATAATAAAGAGCGATCTGCCGCAGCTGTACGGTAAAGTAATACCATACATAAACAAATTCACGCCGCAACACTTCCGCTACCTGTTCCAAAGCTGATCACCCCTTTCATCTATTCTTTTAAACTGCGCCCATATTTTTACTATCCCGTCAAGATAACACCCACTGATCATATCGCACTGCTTTAATCGTCTATACTTTCCAGCCGGTAGGTTCGGCTGCCAAGCCCAATGGTTTCACCGGCTTCCAGAACGTGTTCCGCATGCTGCCCCTCCATCCGGCGGATAAAGCTCTCGTTTCCGTCTGCCTGATAGATCAGATCGACGCAAGCCTGATCAAGCGCTACCGGATCGGTAGAAGCAAGAATACCGATGTCGTGGATATCCGGTTCGGATGGGTTGCCGTCGCAGTCACAATCAATCGATAGATGGTTCATCACGTTAATAAAGATAATATTTCCGTCCAGCGCGTCCACCACCGATTTCCCGGCGTCAGCCATGGATTCCAGAAAAGCATCCTGATCGCCGCCCCAGGGACTGGTGTGACTGTTTCCGGCGGTATGGATCAGGCATTTTCCCTCCTGAGAACCGATACCGATCGAGATATTTTTGATTGCTCCGCCAAAGCCTGCCATAGCATGACCTTTGAAATGAGACAGCACCAAAAATCCGTCAAAATCGCCAAAATGTGCGCCTACATAATTTTCAGAAAGCTGTTGTCCACCCTCCACCGGAAGAATCATACTTTCGCCATCTTCGTCCATGATGAGAAATCCCTTTCCCAAATCGGTAAACCCATGATCCTCCGCCACTTGATAGTGCATAGCCGTCTCGGAACGGGAGCCGCCGTAGGCGGTATTGCACTCTACGATCGTGCCATCCACATATTCCACAAGTTCACGAATCAAATCGGGATCTAAGTAATTGCTGGCAGGCGGTTCGCCGGTAGAAAGCTTTACCGCAATATTGTCGCCGGACAGCTCTACGCCCAGCGCCTTGTAGACTTTCATCAATCCCTCCGAAGAGATGTCTGTTGTCATATAGACCACCGGAACGTCGGTATCTGTGCCGTCGTCAGTCTCATGGGAATCCACACTTTCTGTACTGCCTTCTTCCTCGCTGACTGAACCCTGTCCGTCATCTGACGTCTGAGTCGTGGCATTGTGGCTCGTCCAGTCTGTTTCAGAATTTCCTGCCGTACCGGAATTACCGTTTCCGCAGGCTGCGAGGGAAAGCAGCAGAACGGAACTTATCAGCAACGCGATTATTTTCTTCATGTCATATGCTCCTTTCATCAATTCATACCAAAGGTTACAACTATTTTACATCTGCTGTTCCCAGAATGCCACAGCATCATTTATCCAACCATCGGCTATCGTTCCCGTACCCAGCCCGAAACCATGGGAAAGACCCTCATAGGCGTGAAATTCTGTCGGAATCCCTGCCTCAGCCATCGCTTCGAGCCGGGCCTGCATCGTGCGCCAGTTCGCAATACCATCGCTTTTTCCAACGCAGACGTAGGTAGGCGGGTCGGTTTTCTGCCATTCACTGTGACCTGTGTACTGCATGACAACGCATCCGGCTTGTGGCAGATCGTCACCGCCAAAATAGGTCGTACCATAAGAACCCACATCGGCTGCCATCCTTGCGCCTGCCGAACCGCCCCACAAAGAATAACAATCAGTGTCTATTTCCAATTCATCCGCATGTTCAAGAATAAAGCTGATCGCCCGCGCCAGATCCTCCATCGCCGTATCCCATCCGGGACGGTAGATCAGCGCAAAGGCGTTGTAGCCTCTTTTGGAAAGCTCCAATGCATGGGGAAAGCTGTCGTGCATCGCACCCACATAGGCAAAACCGCCTCCTGCATTGCACACGGCAAACTTTGCGCCGGGAGCTCTTCTAAAAAAGAACAGTCCCGTATTCTCCTTGCCGGGGTCCGCCGCCTTTTCCTCATCGGTATAAATATCATAAAAGATCGGTTCTCCCGCCTCCGCGTGGGACTTCATGTAGTTTGCGATTTCCACTGTCTTATCCGGGTCAATATTCGTGTACCATGTCAGGCGGAGATCGCCCAGTGTCTCACCGCTAAAATATCCGGTGTCCACAGGAAAAATGAGTCTCCCATATGTCCCGAAAGCCGGATCATTTATCACATCCGTTATAGCCGTATCGGTTGTAAAAGGCCGGCTGTTTGCTGGTATATTTCCGGAAGTATCGTTTTCATCCCGGAAAAACAGCGGGAGCGCATTGTAGAGATACTCCTGCACAGCGATAAAATCATGATAACCGCCGTCCTTCTGATAAAATACATAGTGATCCGGTGTAAAAGTATCACGTGCCAGCATTTCTTCCGCCATATCGATCGACTGACTCTTCACCGCATCCTCGGTGCCGACGGCGTGATAGATAAAGTACCCTCGCTCCTCAAGATTTTCGTCTTTGATCAACTGCTCGATAAAATCTACATTCTTTTCAAACTGGAAATCTCCGTAGGTTCCGTAATACCAGCAGGAACCGCTCATAGGGAGAAACCAGCGGATGTAATCGTAGTCATAGCAGAACTGGAGCCATGTTGTGACCGAGCCAAGAGAGAAACCGCCAAACGCACGGTGGTCGCGGGAGGCTTTCAGATCTTCCGCTGAAACAGACTGCGCATAAGTGTGAAACTGACTTTCCACCGCAGGCATCAGGTGTTCTTCAAAATCCTGATGAAACGCCCGAAATTCC
>CANRMC010000147.1 GCA_947631605.1 uncultured Lachnospiraceae bacterium | reverse complement strand
TGCATCAAGGTTTCCGCAGTCCACCCTTCAGGAAGGATACAGCGGTTGCTTATAATAATCTGTTCTTCCTCAATCTGTATCAGAGTACCATACATATAACAATTGTCTAAAACAACATACTGCTCTGCATTTTCTTCAATCCATCTGTTATACGTTTTTACCGCAGTCTCAGTAATATGCGTGACTGAATATAATTGATCCTGATACGTATCTTTTCCCTGAATCATTAGAATTCTAGGTTCAATGGGCATTAATCCCACTCTCAACCCATCTTCTCTGTTGCACCAAAATGAAGGGTTATCACTTGTAATAAAATATGTCGGACCATCTATAATCAAGAAATGAAAACTGGTGTACTTTATATTTTAACATGCATGAAAATACATTGGACCATCCTCATTCAAAAATTTTATTATAAAATCTGGATTTCCTGTCTGTCGGAGTAAAATACCCGTCTTCATCTACAAACCCCAACGTTCCAGTTCTAAAAAACGTTTTTCCGTTTCTAATAAATTTGGCACACTTGGTTGCTTCAGATTCTTTAAAGTATTCCTTAAACACATGCTTTCCCGCAAGGCACAACTCTCCAATTTCATTAAACTTTTTCTCATTCAAAATCTCCGGGTCGGCAATCGGTTTATCGCTATCAATATCTTTATCAATGACAAACGGAATCGTTCCAACAAGTATTTTACCCGCGGTAGATTGTTTTAACGGAACTCCCACAGGTGTTGATCCAATACTGACTGCTTCAGCATTTCCGCAGCCGTTTCCAATCTCGATACCCGCATTATTATGTTTTTTGAAAAATTCATATCCCCTTGTTTGCATGTTGAACTGTCAGAAAATCGCCTCCCGGAATAAAATGTGAGACATAAGACAGATCTATAGTATCTGGCAAAAAACGGATCATTAATTCCAAAATAGCTGGACTGCCAAAAATAATATTAGGTTCTTTTTTAAAATAATATTCGACAGTATTACTATCCCAATATGGAGCCATAATAATTTCCTTTCCCCATAACAAGGATGTTAATACGGAAGTAACCATACCGTATGGATACCGCAGCGGAACACAAGACATTGTTTTTCTGCCTGTCATATTTTCCGTATGACTGGTATTTCCTGCATACATCTGCGCTGCCAAAATATTTTTATTAGTAAGAACCACTGCTTTAGGCTGCCCCGTTGATCCGCTAGTATATAAAATCAAAGAATCATCGCCACCTTTATTGGGTAAATGAATATTATTCTTTTGGCATTTTGCAATACTACCTAGCGTATGAAAATCTATAAATTCATCACTGACATTCTTATGATAATCGCCTGCAATATCAAGTGAATTTTTCAATGCATCACTCAACGTAACAATATATTTTACATTGGACTTTGCCTTAATTTCTTTATTATCATCTGCTGTCTTATTAAAATTAATAAACAGTGGCGATTGATAATGGTTTAAATATGACAAAATTTCTTCCCTGCTTGAATATGTCTCTATAAATGTTGTGACTGCTCCAAGTTCATTTAAAGCAAGAAATGAAATAACTGCCTGATAATTACTAGGAAGCGAAGCTGTTACTATATCGCTTTTTTACACCTAGTTCTTTAAAAGCCAAATACAAACTATGCGAATCGTCCAGCAACTACTGATATGTTGCCTGTAAATCATCACAGTCAATTGCTGGAAGATTTCTGTTTTTTCTGCTCAACAATTTTAAGATGGTAACGATATCTATACTAGGAATAATCAGATGTTTTTCAAAAAAAATCGGCATCCTTATTTTGCACTAAATCAACGCTTGGGTAACCTGTAATATTGCTCATTTTTGCCTCCCTATCAATCAATTAATTACAGTATAAAACATTTTTGCTTATTACGCATGTGCGTATACGCGGTAGCGTAATTTTTTGTACTATATTTATATGAACAGAGAAATATCCGTTAAAGATGCAGTTGTAGAACGATTTCAAAATCTCTGCAACGAAAGGAACATAAAAATCAATGAATTAGCAAACCGCTCTGGGGTTACTCCTTCTACCGCCTATAGTATGATGGACAAAACGCGCAGAGATATTTCTATTGTAACAATCAAAAAATTTTGTGATGGCCTTGAAATTAGCCTTGGAGAATTTTTTCTTCATCAGAATTTGATAATTTAGACCAAGAAATTAGATAAAGTACTTTACTATATCTGTAAATGTATTATATTATAAATAATAAGTAGGTCTCCATATACATACATTAAAGAGGAAACAAATGAAAAAAGCACGCTATCATGGAAAAAATACCACGAATCATTTAAATGATCTTGAGAAAAGTGTCCAAAATATAAGCAAAAACACCGAAAAAATGGTAAAAAAAATAGATACTGTTGCGGGAAATACAAAGGATACAGAAAAGCCTCCTAAACTCCCTACAGTAATAGAAATAATTGCATTGATTGTTACTACCATTGGTGTATTGATTGCCTATTTACAATATAGAGACTCCAAAGTTTCACCTTCTGAATACAAAATTTATTTAAGTTCTGAATACACGACATTAAAAGCATATGCTACAACCGACATAACCGCAACATTAAACTTTGATACTAATTCAATCAATTTGAACGCATACCTTAATTCTATTGCAGATGGTGATCCTTTGCTAATGACGCGTAATAATGAAACCGAGTGGCATAAGAATGTCTATTTTGAACACACTGGCACTTATGAGGTCATTGCAACCTCTATTGCTCCTAATGGAAAAACAATAGAGGGAACCATAGAAATAAAAGTTATCCCATAGGATTGTCCTTCTTACTTTTTTATAAAAAACTATCTATTCTTCCTTTTCAACATTAATTATTTTATGCAAAACAGACAATCGTGTAATTTGCTCTTTTTTCTGTGGCCAATATATTTTAATTCTAAAATCTTCTAAACTTTCTTCAATTTCATCAAATGCCTTCTGATAAATACATTCCTGTTTTAAGGCTCCACTTTCACTTATTTTACTTTCAAAAAGCGCTTTACTAATCTCCATTGCTTTCATTGCACATATAACAAAATTTCCTTTACCCTCTTTCCATAAATTAAAATGATATACTTCTGAATAAATCGAATTTCTAATCTCACGGACTTTATTAAATACTTCCTCATATGCTATGCGTCTAATCTTCTTATTTCCGAACATAAAATCCAAACTGCCATAAGCACTATCCAGGTCACTTAGACTAATACTGGATAAATCAATATAATTATCAATTATAGATAAAAAGTAAGTTCTCCTTTCTTCTAAACGTTGTTCATATATTTCATCAAGAATTCTTGAAATATCACTATTTTCTGTAAAATTCATAACCTCATGCGATTCCATCCATGCAATATATTCATTCTTTGCCTTACTCTCTTTTTTTAATCCCAAAGAATTTGCAACCTCTTCTCCATATTTTTCTATCTCTCTGTTATTAATTTCCTCTGCAAAACTATTAAGAATCAATTCTTCTGGCTCATTCATAACAATTGGCTTGGCATTTCTAAATTGAACTAATACCTTTCTTGCTTCTATCCAAAACTTTTCCATAGAACTTTTTCTTTCTGAAAAATATTCGATTAATGACATAATAAAGCCAAGAAATGCACTTCCAAATAATGCTAATGAAATATCATAACCAATTTTTATATCATTACATTGAAAAGCAATCATCAAAACAATACTAGCTATCGTACAAATTATTGTAGCAAATGTTAACCACTTCTTAGCCCTCATATATATCACTTCCTTTTATATTCTATATTGATATTTCTATACTTTCTGAGAAAGCATTATAAAAAAGTATTTCATCATTTCCAATCCACCATCAAATCATATGATAGTACTCCAACGCCTCCCTGATTGCCGCCTCTTTTTGGGGTGGACACTTGGGCACTTTCACATCTTCTGCCTTCGCCTTATTATAATTCTCCCTCTCAATAATCCCACATTTCCTCTTAACCTGCGCGATATAAAGGTGGCTGACCTTCATCTCAACTTTTCCAGCACATACTCCTTGATTTCCTCATAGCTGGCTTTCT
>CANRMC010000146.1 GCA_947631605.1 uncultured Lachnospiraceae bacterium | reverse complement strand
TCTCGATGCAGAATAGTGACCTTCTCCCAGAAGGTACGCTCCGGTAAAACCGTCAGAATCTGTGTTGAAGGCTGTTCAAATACACGTCCGTAGTATTCAGCAGCGTAAGGCGTAATCGTTCGCTCTGCGGCAGGCGTCCACGCAGCGAGCGCGCCGATTTCGAGACGGATTTCTTGAAGAATCGCCGTATCAGAAAAGCTGTTAGGATATGTAAACTTGATGGTCTGTCCATCATGCGGATCGATTTCGCATTTGATGGGAATCTGCAATTCTTCGCTCAGATCTTTTTTAATTGTCGGTAAAAACATGTCTCGGAGGAATGTCTCCGCGCGTTCGTTCGCCTCTTTATTGAACGCATCCTGTTTAGTATTGCTGCGCTGCTCCCACGGCTCATCTATACCATATCCGAGAACACGCCAATCGAGAATCAGGTCTATATCCTCCGAAAAGCGCTTGATCAGGTCATACGCTTTTGAAAGGCTTGTTCCTCCCTTGAAAGCGAGGTTGTCCTTCCACGCACATCGATGAAAAAGATAATCGAGCATATAACAAACCCAGAAATCCTTTTCGATAACCGCTTCGCTTATTCTCATTTTTGCTGCGGTATTAAGGAAAAGCGCCTCGCGCTCATTTGCATTGATTACAGCTATTTTTCTCATACCATCACCTGCAAATTATTTTTATAACTTCATAAATCCATGCCGTAACATACTGTGCTTCGATCAGCATCGTCTTACGCTCATCGGTCGTAGTTACTTCCTTTATTCTCTCTATCGTGTCGCTTTGGATGTTGTCCTTTCCAAGTGTCTTCAACGCCTGAATGACTAACGCCGTTTTGGGTGAGAGTTTAGATACTTCTTTATTTGTCATATGCTTGTACTTTATCGTTGCATTATCATAGGAGTATTCTTTGTAAGGACCATCACTGACATATAACCAGACTACCGGGACCTGCGTCGATAAACCAAGAAGATTCAGTGCAGTATCACCGCAGGGAAAAATCGTCCAACCATAATTACGCGCCAATGCATGTGCGACAGCATCGGGAGCGGGCGCAATATACTCATCAAGCAGTTTGCTGTATTTGGGCTTATAAAATACACCGCGCATGACACATTTCACGGTATTGTCCGCAGACAATCTCACCAAATACTCGCTGACACGCTTTGTTTCTGTTATATCCGCAAAGTCGGAGGCAACAAAAACTGAGCCAATTGGAGCAATCTCGATTCTTTTTCTTATTTCTTGCATATAGTTTAGTCTGTTCATAATACACCTCGCAGAAAAAAATATATACTATTTTCTGCAATTTGTCAAAACGTTATTCATTAAAAGTTAATTCTCTTTTTCCCTTTTTCTTAATATGGTTTCCAATGATCTCAGAAACTTCGTTAATTGCGATAAATGCGCTGGCATCAGCACTTTTTATCAGCTTTTTCAACTCGTATACCTCCAGACGGTTCAAGACGCAGTAAAGCACATCCTTCTTACCGCTGATCAAACCTTCCCCTTCCATGATCGTAACCGTCCGCCCCATTTCCCGATAGATCATATCGGCAATCTTTTTGCCTCCATTTGTTATGATCATAGCTGCCTTTGCCTGATCCATGCCGTTATCTACAAAATCCAGAACCTTCGATGTAATATAATATGTAAGAAGGCTGTACATGGCAATGTCAAACCCAAACAGAAATCCGGCGGCGGTATAAATCAGAACGTTAAAGATCAGGACAGTTCTTCCCACCGGCAGATCAAATTTCCGGTTCAAAAGGATCGCAACCGTCTCCGTTCCATCCAGACAGCCCCCGAAAGAAATCACCAGCCCAACACCGATACCAAGCAGCATACCGCCAAAGCAGACTGCAAGAAGATATTCTTCCGTCATATTTTCCAGTGATGCGAATACTTCAAGAAATGCGGAAAAGACCAGCATGGAATACCCAGCTTTGAACAGAAATTTCTTTCCCAGAACTTTCACGCCCACTAATAAAAAAGGAATATTCAGCACCAGTGTAAGAATACTCAGACGGATTTTTGTCAGATGATTGATCATAATGCTGATTCCCACCAGTCCGCCGTCCAAAATCGTACAAGGCACCAAAAATTCCTCAATTGCGATCGCAGCGATCGCCGCTCCCAAAGTAAGCATAAAATATTCCCACAAATACTTGAAAAAAATCCGCAGGCGGCTTACGCTTTCCCCATTCATTATTGTTTGTTCCGTCATATCCAATCTTCACATACCTCCCTGATCTTATCTATTCTCATATATCCTTTGCATAGCAGACTGCACCTTGCAGTTTATCATACGGAGGATAATTTTCTATCTGATAATACCCCAGCTTTTTATACAATGCAACCGCATCCTCCATAATTGGTCTGGTCTGGAGTATCGTTCTGCGAAATCCCATCTCTTTCGCTTTCTTTTCGATTTTCGACATCATCTGCGTAGCAATTTTCTCTCCTCGAAATGCGGGTTCCACCCATACTCTCTTTATCTCTATATCCTGCTCTGAATACTGCTTCATTCCTGAACATGCGACACAGACCCCGTCTTTATATACAAGCAGCACATACTGAATATTTTCCGAAATATTATACGGTATAAAGGCTTCCCTGTTTTTTGCTCCACCCACTATCCTGCTGTAATACTGTTCTGTAATCCGATAAAAATGGTGAAACATTTCATTTGTTCCATCTGTCCACAGAAACTCTAATTGTTCCATTTTATTCACTCTCTCCTTAAATTATCAATAACATTACTTACATAATAAGGCTCACAGGTTTCCCTGTGAGCCTTCATCACTCAAAACCTTTCGATTTCAAGCTGATATTCAAGATTCAGCAAATTACTTACTTGCAATTGCTGCCTGTGCTGCTGCAAGTCTTGCGATCGGCACACGGAATGGTGAACAAGATACATAATCAAGTCCAATCTTGTGGCAGAACTCAACAGATGAAGGATCTCCACCATGCTCGCCGCAGATACCAACATGAAGCTTCGGATTTACCGGCTTACCAAGTTTGATAGCGGTCTCCATCAGCTTGCCAACACCTGTCTGGTCAAGTTTTGCAAACGGATCGTTCTCGAAGATCTTTGTGTCATAGTAAGCGTCTAAGAACTTACCGGCATCATCTCTGGAGAAGCCGAAGCACATCTGCGTCAGGTCGTTTGTACCGAAGCAGAAGAAGTCTGCCTCTTTTGCGATCTCATCAGCTGTAAGTGCTGCTCTCGGAATCTCGATCATTGTACCAACTTCATACTCTAAAGCTACACCGGAAGCTGCGATTTCTGCATCAGCAGTTTCAACAACTACCTTCTTAACAAATTTCAGCTCCTTGATGTCACAAACAAGCGGAATCATGATCTCCGGCTTAACATTCCAATCTGCATGAGCCTTCTTTACATTAATAGCTGCACGGATAACAGCCTTTGTCTGCATCTTAGCAATTTCCGGATAGGTAACTGCAAGACGGCAGCCTCTGTGTCCCATCATCGGGTTGAACTCATGAAGAGATGCAATGATTGTCTTGATCTCATCGACTGACTTGCCCTGAGCGTTTGCAAGTTTCTCAATATCAGCTTCCTCTGTCGGAACGAACTCATGAAGAGGCGGATCCAGGAAACGAATGGTAACCGGATTACCTTCCAAAGCCTCATAAAGAGCTTCGAAGTCGCCCTGCTGATATGGAAGGATCTTCTCAAGAGCTGCTTCTCTTTCTTCTACTGTATCGGAGCAGATCATCTCACGGAATGCAGCAATTCTGCTTTCCTCGAAGAACATATGCTCTGTACGGCAAAGACCGATGCCTTCTGCACCAAGCTCACGAGCTTTCTTAGCGTCAGCCGGTGTATCTGCATTTGTACGAACCTTTAATGTTCTGTACTTATCAGCCCAAGCCATGATTCTGCCGAACTCACCGGCGATCGTAGCGTCTACGGTCGGGATGATTCCGTCATAGATATTACCGGTTGTACCATCGATGGAAAGATAATCTCCCTCATGGAATTCCTTGCCGGCAAGTGTAAATTTCTTATTCGCTTCGTCCATTGTGATGTCGCCGCAACCGGATACACAGCAGGTACCCATACCACGGGCAACAACGGCAGCATGACTTG
>CANRMC010000145.1 GCA_947631605.1 uncultured Lachnospiraceae bacterium | reverse complement strand
CACCGGAGAACTGGCAGAGCATTATGACGTATATTACAGAGTCCATGCACAGTCTTACGGCTGGCTCGGCTGGGCGAAGAACGGAGAAGCAGCCGGAACATCCGGTTATGGGAAGCGTCTCGAAGCGATCCAGATCGTCCTTGTCAGCAAGGGGAAAGCTGCACCGGATAATATCGGAGGAGTTACAAGCGTAGATCAAAAACCATATCACGATCAGGATCAGGAAGAAGCAACGGCAGAAAAGCCGGTACAGCCAGTTGCGCCGAATCCGCAGCCAGTGGAGCATACCCATACATGGGTACCGGTGACAAAAAAAGAAACAACAGAGTATTTAGTAGTTGATGATGTCATTATTACCGATGATGCGACAACATTTACTTATCTCAATCAGTATGGAACTAATGTAGCTGAATATTCTTATATGTTAAAACTTGCAAAAGCTGGTATGACCGAGTATGAAGAACCGAATTATGTGTCGGGTTGTATTTGCAATGGCTGTAACGCATTTTTTAAGACTTCTAAAGAAGTATGGGAACATAAAGCCGTTAGTCCAAATCCTGCATGTGATATATACGGATATCGAACTGGTACAGAGTTGGATCCGGATAATCCATATACACATCATACAGTCGAGGTAAAGTCCGAAACTGTAGAGATCGTGACCGGTTATAAGTGTAGCTGCGGAGCAACTAAGCAATAACCAGCCGAAAAAAAGAATATGGAACAACAAAAAAGAGCCAAATTTGGCTCTTTTTTTATTTAATACGAATTCTCACCTATAAGGGGATTGGAAATAGATAAATAAACGAAATTAGATATAGCAATAATCGAACATATGTGCTATAATAAAAAAGAGAATGTAAAAGAAGATATTTTCAAACGAAACGGAGTGATAGAAAGGAGTTATTTATAATGCTGATGGAAATTGCCTTTGATGAAGAACGTATAAGGAAGGAAGGGGTTTGTACTTCGGAAGATCTTTGGGAATATGTAAATTTTGTGATGGAAGAACTTGATCTGATTGAAATACAGAAAGGGGTTTATAAAGCAAAAGTAGAGAGAGAGGCATTTGCTTGTTTTGGAGCTGCTTATTTGACTTTTAGCGAAAATGGGAGTTTTGAGCGATATGTTACAACGTGGAAATGGTATGATTATGAGGATCTAAATGGTCCATATGAGGATATCATAGAAGGGAGAAAGCACATTAAAGTTTATGTTTAAAGAAATAATGTGATTATTACTTAACTGATATCGGAGGTTATTGAATGAGAGAAGAATATAGATTTGATACTTATTGGAGAAATGAGAGGACTTCGGAGGTAGTTATATCCGCGGATCGAAAAACGGTTCAGTACACAATATTCAAGAAGGAAATACCGATGGTTCCTTATCTGTTTGAGAATCCTACCGTTGAACAGATGTATGATTTCCTTGAAACAAGATGCATGCCGAAGCAACGTACCCAGTTGCAGGAATATCTTGACGATCTTGGACTGGATGAATATGATCCATGGAAAATCGTAAAGATAACACATGGTGTTATGTGGGAAGACTATCTTTGGTTGAAGTTTCCCGGAGAAAATATAACATGGAAAGATGTGAAAGTACGTGACTGAATATATGATGAATGAACGGTTCCCAAGATATGCAGGTTATGGAAGCCTCGGCATGACGAATAAATATTACAAGGCTGGGTACTGGTATAAACAGAACAATAAAGGCTATGAAGGAAAAAGCGAAGCGGTCTGTTCTATGCTCCTCAAACATTCCAATGTAAATAATTTTGTTGAATATGAAGAATGTATGATAAATGGCGTTGCCGGCTGCAGGAGCAGGAACATACTGAATGAAAATGAAACGCTTGTGACGCTTTCCAGACTGTATTCTATTTCTTATTGCGGCGACCTTAAATCAAAAGTGAATACTTATGAGCGCCTGAAAGACAGGATAGAGTATGTACTTGATTTCGTGAATGAAACAACAGGGCTTGATTTATATAATTATTTGGGGCTTGTGCTGAAATTTGATATGCTTACCTATGATGTAGACAGGCATTTTAATAATATGGCAGTAATTAAAACAGCAGACGGATATAGGGAAGCCCCTCTGTTTGATTTCGGAGCAGCATTTTTTAGTATGAAGCATATTTTTACGGATCACATGACTCTGGAAGAAAAAATAGCAAAAATGACTCCACAGCCCTTTTCATCAGCTTTTGAGGAACAGGCTGGTTATTTTGATAAGGCAGAATTGAAAATAGATTATGCCGCTGTTGAAAAGCAGCTTATCGATCAACCAGAAGCGCTTCGTGAAATTATTATGCATAATATGCAAAAATACAAGGAGTGGTTTATGTTGGGACTGAGATAAGGTTTGACAGGGAAAAATAGACAACTTATAATAAGGGAGAAGACAGAAAGAAGGGTGTATTTTTACATGACGGAAGAGTTAAAAGAAAAGTACTTAGAGCGGATAAATGCCTTGCGGTACATTGACGATGACTTTATGACGGTTTGTCTTGCGGATAATATCAAGGCTGTGGAACTGATACTGCGAATCGTCTTAAATCGGGACGATATAACTGTTAAATCTGTCCGTACACAGGTACAGTTAAAGAATCTGCAAGGCCGCTCGGTTGGGCTGGACATCCTTGCTATTGATAAAGAACAAAATGAAATAAACATTGAAATACAGAGGGCAAGCAGTGGCGCAGGCGCAAAAAGAGCCGCCTATCACAGCAGCCTTTTGGTTTCCCATATGTTAGAGCCGCAAGGAGATGTAGAGTCAATGCCGGAAAGTTACGTCATTTTTATAACAGAGAATGATGTGCTGAAAGGCGGACAGTCGCTGTATCCAGTGGAGCGGATGGTAAAAATTAAAGATGAATATGTATTATTCGGCGATGGTACACACATCCTGTATGTAAACGGAGAGTACAGGGGAGATGATGCGGTAGGAAAGCTGATGTATGATTTCTTCTGCAACAATCCTGATGATATGAACTATGAAGAACTGGCAAAGAAAGCAAGGTATTTTAAAAGGGAAGAGGAAGGAGTGAATACTATGTGTAAGATTTTTGAAGAGATAAAAGAAGAAGGAAGAGTAGAAGGAAAAGAAGAAGGAAGAGAAGAAGGACTGTTAGAGGGCGCAAAGAAAAATCAGAAAGAAATCGCAACCCGTATGATAAAAGAGAATATGTCATTAGGGGATATATCAAGGTTGACAGCTTTGCCAATAAATGTGTTGGAAGAACTGAAAAAACAGTTTGCTCAGCCAATATAAGCAGCTTTTACGATAAGTGATTTTTTTCGTTTTAATATGGCAGATCAGAGGAGAAGTTGCTTATGAAAAAGAGAATATTCGGATTTCTTTTATCCATGGTTTTAGTGATACAGATGATAATGCCGGGATCAGACAGTCAGGCAGCTTCTTCCGCAGACACACAGCCTGTCACGCTTTCCGGTTCTGCGCACGTTCAGACCTACGCAGACACGCCGGGCAAGTGGGACGGCGAGACGCTTACGCTCGGTACGACCGGACAGGCGAAGCGGTTAGAGAGCATTACGATAAACTTTACCAACAATACCGGGTATGACGGTTCTATCGAGTACCGGGTACACAGACAGACCTACGGCTGGACCGGCTGGGTGGAAAATGGCAGTCCGGCAGGCACAACCGGACAGGCGAAACGGCTCGAAGCTATCCAGATACGGCTTACCGGAGAACTGGCAGAGCATTACGACGTTCGTTACCGCGTTCACGCACAGACCTATGGTTGGGCGCAGGGGTGGCAGTATAACGGCGCACTTGCTGGCACTACCGGAGAAGCAAAGCGTCTGGAAGCACTGGAAGTACAGATTGTTGAAAAAGATACGAATGCTACGGCATCTGTCAGTTACAGAGTTCACAGACAGACCTATGGTTGGGAAAATATATGGGCAGAGAATGGTGTTGTCTCCGGCACGACCGGACAGGCGAAGCGGTTAGAGGGTATTACGATTGCTGTTTCCAACAGCCCGTATAATGGTAGCATCGAATACCGTACCCATGTTCAGTCCTACGGCTGGATGCCGTGGGTTTCTAACGGTGAGATGTCCGGTACGCAGGGTGAATACAAGCGGTTAGAAGCTATCCAGATACAACTCACCGGAGAACTGGCAG
>CANRMC010000144.1 GCA_947631605.1 uncultured Lachnospiraceae bacterium | reverse complement strand
GGCTTGTTGGTAAGCTTGATATTGATTCCTTCCAGTCGCTTTGCCTGTCCGCTCGTTCCGGACATCTGTCCGTTATACTTCCAGCCCTGCCAGCCGAAAGACTGCACATGGGTTCTATAGGAAACATTCGGGGTTGCTGTCCCGCCGATGGTCGGATTTGTGTTCGAAGTTGTAGCTGCGCCTACGACCGGTGATGTACCGGCTAATGCTATGTAAGCCTCTTTTCTTGCAGAGGTGATGCCACCTTGATTCTGGTTAATCTTATCTCCTTTTTTCACAACAAGAATCTGGATTGCTTCCAGACGTTTTGCGTAACCGGCAGTTCCTGCAGGCGCGCCGTTCATCGCCCAGCCGAGCCAACCATAAGACTGTGCATGGACTCTGTAATAAATATCATACTTATCTTTATCTGCACCGGTAAGCTGGATCTTGATTGCTTCCAGACGCTTTGCTTCTCCTTCCGTACCGGACAGATCATCATCTGAGGACCATGGAAGCCACCCATAACTTTGAACGTGGGTGGTATACTGTACACCCAGATCAGAGTTCCCGGCTACATTGATGTTGATACCTTCCAGACGCTTTGCCTTATTTGCCGTACCTGCCATCGCACCGTTTGACACATACGGCTGCCAGCCGATGGACTGGACATGGGTGCGGTAAGAAACGCTGACATTCGGAACCGGTTTCGAAGTATCCGGTTGTTGTGGAGTGTCCGGCTGCTGTGGGGTGTCCGGACTCTGTGGTGTATCCGGAGTCTGTGGGGTGTCTGGCTGCTGTATTACTCTATAAGAGTCGTAATTTATAACCAACCAGTGTGTATCTACCACTCCTATTCCAGCAAAATACTCGCCTTTTCTACTATACTCCGTCACTTCCCTATCTTCATTGTAATAATCGGCAGGATCAAATGAAATTGTTTTATTAACGTAATCAATATCCTCCGGATGACGCATTTCAAATTTATTTAAATCAAAATTTTCAATATTTGACAGATCAATAAATCCATCCGTTTCATCCATATAAAAATCAACACCATATACAGAATTTTTGAAATCTATCTTAATGTCAGGATTGTAATCCATCGACATGCCTTCGATGAATCCATCATCCGGAAATGTATAGCTTGTAATATTATTATTTTGACATTCAAAAGCATAATTTCCGCTTCCGATAGCATAACATTCACTTATATCTAATGATGTTAATTTATTATAACTACATATCAATGACCCTAACCATTCATAATTTACATCCAGAGAAGTAAGCTGGTTATGTGAACAATTGAGAAATTCCAACTGCGTATTCTCACTGATGCTTAAAGTGGTCAATTTGTTATAACTGCATACTAAATACCATAATTCCGGATTGTTACTGATATCCAGTTCAGACAATGAATTATCTCCACAATATAATTCCTGAAGTTCTGTATTTTTGCTGACATCTAAATTGGAGAGTAAATTACCACCGCAACTTAATATCTGGAGTTTTTCATTATTACTTACATCCAATTCAGTCAGATAATTTGAACCACAGCTTAATTCTGTCAATTCCTTATTTTCGCTCAAATCCAACTCTGTAATCTGGTTATAGGAACAATCAAGGACAGACAAATCCGGTAATAATTCTATTCCGCTTAAGTCTTTAACCTGCCCTCTCTCGGTTTGATTCCAGTTATACAACTTGATTTCCGTAACTTCAGACGGATCAATATATCCATCATTATCTAAGTCATACGTTTCTGAAAGATATGCACGAAATGCATCGTCCGGAAAATTCGTTTCACTTAATTTCAATCCTTTCGGTTGTATCTCATCCTTAATAAAAGAAACGTCAAACGGCAATCCACTTTCCTCTGCAGGCCATTGATAAATATAATACTTCCTTGTATCTTCTCTCTTTTCTTCATAATCCAATTTAGCAATATCAAGTTCTTTCGTTTCCTCATTATATCTGCTGTCTGCTATAGCACTGAAATCCACGCCCTTAATTTTTGAAAGATTCACAATCGCATCTGTGTTATATAATACTAATTCGTCAAGAGATGTATTAGAAATATCGAATTCTGTCAAAAGATCGTTATAATCACATTTCAAAATTCCTAATTTCTGATTTTTATTTACATTCAGGCTGTCCAAATTGTTATTATAGCACCATAAATTTGACAACTTGGTATTTGAACTCACATCCAAGATATCCAATTGGTTATCATTACAATGTAATTCTGTCAACTTCATATTTGAACTTACATCCAAACTATTCAATTGGTTATCATTACAATGTAATTCTGTCAAATCCGTGTTTGAACTTACATCCAAACTAACTAATTGATTTTTTTCACAATAAAAACCATATAAGTACTTGCATTTACTAACATCCAAACTACTTATCTCATTATTTCTACAAGCCAAAAAATCTAATCTTGTATTTTGACTTAAATTTAATATTTTTATATTATTATCATCACAGTACAAATCTTCCAACTCAGTGTTATTATCTAAATCCAGAGTCTTCAATTGATTATTTCGACAACCCAAATGTTGCAGGTTTGTATTAGCTCTTAAATCCAGATTTTCCAATTGATTGTCAGAACAGTATAATGTAATCAATTGGGGATTATTGCTCAAATCAAGACTAGTTAACTTATTTTCTTCACAATTTATAGCGATTAGCTCTTTATTATTACTCACATCTAAATTATCTAAATTTAATCCTATACATGTTATAGATCTCAGATGTTCATTATTACTGATATCTAAATTATTAATTTTAGTTCCGATACAAGACAAAGATTTTAATTGCAGATTCTGACTCACATCCAAATTTGTTATTGGATTATTAGAACAATCTAAATATTCTAATTTTTCTTTATTGCTCAAGTCCAAGCTTGTTATATGATTAGCATCACAATCTAATGATTCTAAATTAGGATTATTACTTATATCCAAGTTTCTTAAACCATTAGATGCACATTCTAATGATTTCAGAGCAGGATTATTACTTATATCTAAGTTTATTAAACCAATAGCTTCACATTCTAACGATTCCAGAGCAGGATTATTACTTATATCCAAACTATTTATATCATTCATTGAACAATCTAAATCCTTCAAAGCAGGATTACCGCTAATATCTAATTCTTTTATTTCATTATATCGGCAAAACAAAGCAGTGAGATTTGGAAACAGGTTAATGCCGGTCAAATCTTTAACTATTTCACCCTCTCCATAAGGTCTGCCAACGTCAATAATATCTACTGCATTCGGATCAATCTGCCCATCACTATCTGTATCATATGTAGCTGACAAATAGTCTCTAAATATCTGATCCGGGAAATTTTCCTCATTGATCTCAATGAAAGTTTCTGTTCCTGATGGTTCTTCTGCCTCTGCCGGAATCGGCACAGATGACATTACCAGAAGAACAGCCATAAGAAACGTAATCATTTTTTTCTTCATTTTTTATCCTCCTATCATTTTTATGTCTTATTTACGATAAACGTCTTTTTGAAATTCTTTTTTTATTGTATCTTATTTTGTTTTAAAAGTACTTATCTCATAGCTAAATATAATCTATCTCAATCAAAAACAGGCATCCGGATTTTTCTTCGGATACCTGTTTTTAATATATCAACCTACTTTTTAATGACGCTTTCGAAGCGGTGACAGATTCTATTCCGGGACCGCTTGCGCTTAAATTCGCACGCAGCGGTTCTAAACTCACACTGCGCTTACGTTTGTGCTCGTTAAGAACCGGCGGCTCATATGTCCCTACATAGAACTGTCACCGTCTCGAAAGCTGTTCTTTGTGATAATTCCTTTTTATTACTTTGCTATATACGCCTGTCCGTTTGCGGAGTTAATGCCTCCATAACTGTTCGAAGGTGCTGCGCCGCCCTTTGGTACCAGTACGATCTGGATTCCTTCCAGACGCTTTGCATAGCCTGCGGTTCCGGCAGGATTGCCGTTCTTTGCCCAGCCGAGCCAGCCGTAAGATTGCGCATGTACGCGGTAGTATACGTCATAATGATCTGCCATTTCTCCGGTGAGTTTTATCATAATCGCTTCCAGTCGTTTTGCCTGTCCGCTAGTGCCTGCCATTTCTCCGTCTTTCTTCCATGTAGCGGAGTTTTTGATATCGCCCTGCCAGCCATAGGACTGTACATGAGTGGTATAACAGATGCCACCGGAATACGGCTTGTTGGTAAGCTTGATATTGATTC
>CANRMC010000143.1 GCA_947631605.1 uncultured Lachnospiraceae bacterium | reverse complement strand
GAGAAAGTGAAATCCTACCTCATAAGCGGAGCGCAGAAACTGACCGGTTTCCGAAACTATCCGAATCCGGAAATCGGCTATGGAACTTTATGCCTTCGGGCAAGTCTGCCGGTGTAAGAGGTGGTGGTTAGAGGGGCTGTTAAAAAGTCTGAATAAGGTTTACTTATCATGTATTTATTTTTCAACAGTCCCATTTGATACAAAAATTGATTTTTAGTAAAAAGTACTTGAATATTAAGATTAAATAGAATAAAGTAAATATACAATTATATATAAATAGAATATTGTTTTTAAGGGGGAATACAAAAAGATGAAAGAAATATGTAGAAAACGGCTTTTGTCAGCGCTGTTGGTTTTGTTTCTTGTTTTTAGAAGTACAGTGATTCCGGTATGGGCGGAAACTAAAGAAGAAATGGAAATCAATCAAGCTGTTGAAAATGCTAAGGAAAATGCGATTGAATGGATTCTGAATGAGGCAGATGCGAGCAACGCATGGCAGAAGGACGGGCTGATAAATACCACCTGTAATGTTATGGCTGTCCTGTCTATGTACGATGTAGATGTTGAGAGTCAATATACGATGGAATGGAGGGAGGAACACAAAGAGTTAAATCTGGATGAAATCTGCCATTTATCGTGGGGATTATCCGAGGAGGAGCGGTTGAGTGATATCTGGGGATTTCAAAATGCGGATGGCGGTTTTGGACTCACGGAAGATTATGAGAGTGATCCATATGATACACTTTTGGTTCTGATGGCTGAGGCAGCAAATCAAACACAAAGTCTGGAAGAGAAACAAATAGAGAACGCAGTTTTATATCTCTCAGAGTGTCAGAAGGAGGATGGCGGTATCGGATATACGGAAAATGACAGTTCACGTTTGGGACTTTCCGCAGAGCTTGGTTTAAGCATTCATTCACTGGGTCTGGAAGCAGAACCACTGGAATCCGGCTTGAAAGACTATTGCCAATCCTGCTTTGAAGCCGACTTTTCGGAAGAAAAGTTCTACGAACAGGCAGAAGCAGCAAGGTATCTGTACGAAATGGAAGAAATAAAAGATGCGGATACTCTGGAAACAACAATTTTAAGTCTTCCTCTAGAGAATGGAAGTATCTATAACAATATAGAAGATACGCTTCAATATATTTTACTCTTAGACAGTATTTCACAGTATCATGCCCTGCAGTTGGATATCCAAAAAATAGACGGAACGGCTGATCGGTATGTCCTTGAAGCAGATACTACCGAGACTGTAATGGTGAAAACAACCATAGATTATACTTCAAATCAGGATGTAGAGCTCTTCCTGCGGTATATCGTACAGGAAGACGAGAAAGAAATATTGAAAGAGGAGGAAAACTGCAAGCTTTTAAAAGATGCTGTGCAGGCAGTTCATGAAAAACAGCTTGATATTAGTGTGAAGGAAGGACATGAATATAAGCAGATAATCATATTATATCAAACAGATGAAGACGGAAACGAGACGATACTCGCACAGACATCCTTTGATTACCATCTGCATATCTCAGAGGAGAAAGAACTGCTTTTAAATGCGGATGTTACATACGGTTCTGATTATTCGGTTTCCCTTTATTGGAATGATATCAGCAGTCAGGATGAAAGATATGGCTATCAATTATACCGAAGTAAAGAAGGGCAGGAATTTGAGACCTGTTCCACATGGAATGAGGATATTGTAAAAGTGTTGAATGTATATCCAGACGGTGCATATTACCTATATGACTGGATGAACAGCACAGTAGATGGCTCTGATGAGATTGCAAGCCGGAATTTGTTGGATATTACAGGGGTACCTTTTTCGAAATACAATCTGAGTCCGGAAGATTATCTGCTGGATGAAAACGGATACTATCAATATGATGTTATCATGTTTGGAAGTTATGACTGTAACGGCGGCTGGGATTTGTCAGATGCATCTTATCAGGCAACCAGAGAATTTGCGGATTCCGGAAGAGGGGTTCTGTTCGGACATGACAGTGTCGTGGATAATCCGTCTCAGGTTCATAAAAATCTTGCAAAGTTTGCACCGGATATCGGTCTTCAGTTTTATCAGAATATTCCGGATGGATACGGAACACAGGTTGATGTTGTGAATGACGGATTTTTAACTAGTTTTCCATGGAAGATTTCCGGAACATTGGAAGTTCCGTATTCTCATTCATCTTCCCAGTTTATTGATCCGGATAAGAATGCTACTGTATGGATTGTATATCATGGGAGAAGTCCGGAGGACTGTTTTTATCTTATCACTCGGAATGCCTTTGCCATGATTCAGACCGGACATAGTGATGGTGCGGCAACCGATGATGAGAGACGGATCCTTGCGAATACATTATTTTATTTAAAGCAGATTACAAATGATACTAGTGTTGTCGATCACTCGTTTTATGATGAAGCAGCTCCGGAAATTACCGACGTATCAGAGGCAGATGTGAATGGAATTGTTACCATTCAGGCGGTAGATAGAGGTACAAAATACCAGTATTATGTACAAGGCACCAATGAATCGGCAGACAATGCTCATAGAATAAAATCCAATCTTGTTGAAAAAGAAGCTATTTCAAATATACAGGGCTATATAGTCACAGAAAATGGCAGCGCAGATGCACTTTCTGATTTCATACAGTATAACGAGATTGGAGAAATGACAAACGATGTGATTCCTGCCACGGATGGAATTCTGGAATATACGGTATCGGAACTGAAACCGGGCGAGGAAAAGTATCTGCATATTTTTGCAGTAGACGGTGCCGGAAATATCAGTCAGGAGTTTGTAAATAAAGTAGAAACAGCAAAAGAGACAGTAAGCGGACGAGAATATTTTGAAATCCCATATGCGTTGTTTAGTACGGAAGGCGAGGTAACATTAAATTGTAGCACTGCTTCTATCAATGCTGATATTTATGCAGAGAAGCAGTTCAATTTCCAGGGTTCGACACTCAATTTGAATGGAACGGCTGCTACACCGGGAACATTATACATTTATGGCGGAAGTATTTCTTTGGAGAATCAGCAGGAAGGGATTCCATCCGTTACGCTGCCGGATTACACAGACGTTATTCTGAATGATATGCATGCAGAATGTGAGGAAGTAGAACGTTTGGATTCCTATAATAATACAAGTATAAATGTTCCGACAATCTGTAAAGGTACAACAGGGGCTTGGTGTAGCGACATTTCTATCGAGGCGGATTTCCTGTCAGAGCAGAGTATTTCTTTCAATGGTAATAATGTCAATTTAGGGAATGGAGAGAAGATTGTGGTCTGTGCAAAAGATGGAGATATCAATATACAAGCGACTGATTTGACCGGCGATGGACTAATCTATGCGCCAAACGGAACGGTTACGATTCAGACCTGTCAGTTTCATTTCAAAGGGACAATCATAGCAAAAAATATACGTTTGCAGATGACAGAATGTAATATTAATCAGGAATAAGAAACATGAGATATGTCAGATTAGGAAACGAGGAGAAAAAATATGGGAATTTGGAATAAACAAAAACCGGAACACAAGATAATATCCATAATACTTGTATGTTCAATGGTGCTTTCGATGTTGTCCGGTTGTGGAAATACAAACAGTGACGTACAAAAGGAAGAAGTGACAGCGGAAACAGCAACAGAAATATCAGAGGTTTCCGATGCGGACGATGCCGATGATATGTCCATTGTTTCAGATGATGTAAATGAAGCAATGCATCTCAGCCAAGAAGCGGTGGTTGAAAAGGCAGATACGGAGCAGATAATCATGGAAGCCTTATCCGATGCGGTAGGCTCCGGAAATCTGGAAGAGGCGAAGCAACAACTTTCAGAGCTTACCGAAAGCCTTGCAGAAGGAGATATGGCAATTGACGAATGGATAGCCGCACAGGATGAGGCAGTAGAAGAGATAACCGGGAATACCGATATATCCGAACAAGCGAAAGAGCTTCTCTCAGAACGGGCTGCAAAATTAAAAGAAGAACTTGAAGAAAATCAGAAAAAAGCAGAAATCATCATATCAGCTTTGGAGCGGGATATTGCAGAAGAAAAGAGAGAAGAAGCGAAAGAAGAGATAGAAAATCTCAAAGCACTTCTTACGATAGATACCGACGGTCAGACCTATGGAATGGAAAGCCATCAGAAAGCTGCCGCCTCTCAGGAGGGAACGAACCTTACTTCTCAGTCTTACGATACGGATATCAATGATGACGTCATGGAACTTGCAGACGAACTGGGAACCCCGCTGGAAATCTATAACTATTTAAAGAACACCATTGGGTTTGAGTATTATTACGGAAGCAGGAAAGGCGCAAACGGTACATATGCAGCATTCGCAGGAAATGATTACGACCAAGCCAGCCTTTTTATCGGTATGCTTCGTTATCTGGGATATGAAGCGGAATATGTCCGAGGCGATATTCTGCTGGATGAAGGAACGGCGCTTTCCCTGACAGGAGCAGATAATTTTGAACATGCGGCGGATGTACTTGCCGCTGCCGGTATTC
>CANRMC010000142.1 GCA_947631605.1 uncultured Lachnospiraceae bacterium | reverse complement strand
ATAATTAAGGGTATAGATAACCGAAATGCTGAAGATACAGAGCACCAAATACAGGATCCCCAGTCCGTTCAAAACCCATTTATGCTCCATAAAATAATCTATGATGTACTGCGGCACCGCATTATCTACCGTAGTCGCGGAAACCATGGTGATATTTGTGATCGGAAGCAGTACCAGCACATACAAAAAGATCGGCATATTTTTATAGTAGAACACCCGAACAGCATTCCGAAGCCCTTTTGTCAGCATTTTGAAAGCCGAAATCTTCCGCATCTTCGTTCCCGCTTCCATCGCATAGATCAGACCGGAAATATTCACCAGCATAAATGCGGACAAAGCAATCAGCACCAAGAGTATGAAAAGATAGGTAAAAGGCGACCGAAAATAATTGTCTACGGTACTTTTCGTCAGATAATCAATGCCGGCGCATTTAATGGAAAGATTGAATATCCAGTAAAGAAATGGCACAAATACAGCATAAGCCAGTACCTTAAACAATATTTCAAATACCAGAATGGAGCCGAGATTAAACCGCAGAAGTTTGATACTGTCTCTGATTCCTTTCATGCCTTTTCACCTTCTTTTTTAATCGATCAGCATAGCGTCTCCAAAGGAGAAAAAGCGGTATTTTTCCGCAACCGCCGTCCGATATGCTTCCAAAATATGTTCTCTGTCATAAAGCGCCGATACCAGCATAAGAAGCGTAGATTCCGGCAGATGGAAGTTTGTGATCAGACTGTCCACCACCCGGAACCGGTATCCCGGATAGATAAAAATGTCCGTCCAGCCGCTGCAAGGTTTTATCCTGCCATCCTCGCCGGCTGCCGTTTCCAGTGTTCTCGTACTGGTCGTTCCTACCGATATGATCTTTCCGCCGGAAGCCTTTGTCTCGTTGATTATATTTGCGGTTTCTTCCGAAATCGTATAATACTCGCTATGCATATGATGGTCTTCGATCTTCTGCACTTTCACCGGTCGGAAGGTTCCAAGCCCTACGTGGAGTGTAACCTTCGCTATCTTTACGCCCTGCATTCTGATCTTATCCAGCAATTCTTCCGTAAAATGCAGACCTGCCGTAGGCGCAGCCGCAGAGCCTTCATGCTCCGCATAAACCGTCTGGTAACGGTTCTTATCCTTTAATTCATGCGTGATATAAGGCGGCAGCGGCATCTGTCCCAGACGGTCCAGAAGTTCTTCCCAGATCCCCTCATAGGTAAATCGGATCAGACGATTTCCGTCCTCTACCACGTCAGTCACTTCTCCGGTAAGAAGTCCGTCTCCGAAAGAGATCACTGCGCCCGGTCTTGCTTTCTTCCCCGGTTTTACCAGAGTCTCCCAGACATTATTTCCTTTATTCTTAAGAAGAAGGACTTCAATGCCTGCTCCGGTTCCCTGTTTTACGCCCATTAGACGGGCAGGGATCACCTTGGTATCGTTGATCACCAGACAGTCTCCCGGATGGAGATATTCTGTTATTTCATTGAAATGCCGGTGGGTAATCGTACCGTCCTTACGGTTCAGCACCATTAACCGGGAATCGCTCCGGTTTTGCAGCGGATCCTGCGCGATCAGTTCCTCCGGCAGTTCATAATAAAAATCGCTTACTTCCATTCCTTGCTCCTAAGCTCTGATCTCAATGCCCAGCTTGCCCAGTTCCTTCAGAAGCTTTTCGATGATCTTGTTTACTTCCGCATCTGCCAATGTACGATCCTGTGCGCGGAATGTCATCGTATAGGCTACGGACTTTTTGCCCTCCTCAATCTGTTCGCCTTCATATACATCAAAGAGCTTATAGGATTCCAGAAGTTTGCCACCGCATTTTTTGATGATTTCTTCAATCTGTCCGACAAAGACCGACTTATCACAGACAAGACTTAAATCCCTTGTGCTGCCCGGATATTTCGCAATTCCTGAATATTTGATATCAAAATCCGCAAGCATGGTAAGAACATCCATGTTAAGGACGGCGATATACACCTCGCCTTTCATATCATAATTATCCACAACCTCCGGATGAACCTGTCCAAGATAACCGATTGCCAGATTTCCCTTCCGGATGTCCGCCTGTCTGCCCGGATGCAGGAAAGAATGCTCCGTAGTCGGAACATATGTGCATGCATTGCCAAACCCAAGCTTGTCACAGATTTCCTCAACAACGCCTTTCATGGTGAAAAAGTCGCCTTCGCCGTACATACCCAGAGTCAGTTTCATCTTCTCGTCCGGAAGCTCCGTAAGCGGCAACGCCTTCGGGATATAAACATTTCCAAATTCATACAGTCTTACATTCTTATTTCTCCGGTTATAATTGGTTGCCAGAGAAGTAAGGATTCCATTCAAAGGAATGGTACGCATGATACTGAAATCTTCTCCCAGAGGATTCATGATCTGGATCGCGTTCCGGTATTCGGAATCTGCCGGAAGCAGTAATTTATCAAATACCTTCGGGCTCTCGAAGGAGTAGCACATACCGCCGGAGAAGCCGTTTTCTTCACAGATTCCTCTGGCAATATCGTTAATCCTCTGATTGTATGGAAGACCGCCGATCACCGCCGAAGTCTTTGGAAGGGTAGTCGGGATCTTGTCATAACCGTAAAATCTTGCCACTTCCTCTGCAAGGTCCGCCATGCAGTTTAAATCCTGACGGTAGGTTGGGATTTCCAGAAGAACAGCGCCTTTTTCATCACGCTTTATCGTGATACCCAGTTCCTCAAATGTATTAAGCATTACGCTTTCTTCGATCTTTGTTCCCAGAAGCTGGTTGATCTTCTCCGGTTCAAACGGAAGTTCCTTCGGCTCCACAGGATTCGGATAAATGTCTACCGTACCATCCAGCACTTCGCCGCAGCCCATTTCCTGAATCAGCTGGCAGGCTCTGTCAATGGCAGCCTTCGCCAGATTCGGATCCAGACCTTTTTCAAATTTTGCGGAAGCGTCGGTACGAAGTCCGATCCGCTTGGACGAAAGACGGATATTGGTTCCGTCAAAGCAGGCGGCTTCAAATAACAGATCCTTAATCTCATCCGTTACCATGGAGTTTTCACCGCCCATGATACCGGCAATGCCGACTTCTTTCTCACCATCGCAGATCATCAGTACATTTTCATCCATATTCCGTACCTGTCCGTCCAGCGTGGTAAATGTATCGCCGTTCTGGGCACGTTTTACGACAATCTTATTTCCGGCGATCGTACCTAAGTCATAGGCATGCATCGGCTGACCGAATTCTTCCATGACATAGTTCGTTATGTCAACCAAATTATTGATAGAACGGATTCCCTGTGAAGCCAGACGCTTCTGCATCCATTTTGGAGAAGGTCCTAATTTCAGATTCTTAACCACTCTCGCACAGTATCTTGGACAGAGATCCGTATCATGCACTTCGACGGAAATATAATCCGAAGTTTTTTCCGTGGAATCCGGTTTCACTTCTACAACCGGCGGATAAAACGGCTTATGGAAAGTAACCGCCGCTTCTCTAGCCATACCCAGGATTGAGAAGCAGTCCACGCGGTTGGAGGTAATTTCATATTCAACGATGACGTCATCCAATCCCAGTGCTTTTACCGCGTCATCCCCCGGCTTTACGTCTGCATCCTCCGGAAATACATAGACGCCGTTTTCCGGTGCTTCCGGATAAAAATCTCTGGAGGAACCAAGTTCTTCAATCGCGCACATCATACCGTTGGATTCGACGCCGCGCAGTTTTCCCTTCTTGATCCGGATCCCATCCTCCGGCAGCGGACCGCCATCATGTCCGCCGGCAACTTTTCCGCCGTCCAGAACGGTCGGAACCACATCGCCTTCCTTCAGGTTCGGAGCGCCCGTTACGATCTGGATCGGTTCCGCTTCTCCGATATCCACCTGACAGATGATCAATTTATCAGCATCCGGATGTTTTTCTATTTTCAAGATCTTACCAACTACAATTTTTTTCAAGTTCTTATCCATACGGGTATAACTCTCAACATGGGAACCGGACAATGTGATCTTATCTACAAATTCCTGCACCGGTACGTCAAGGTCAGGAACATATGCTTTCAGCCATGATATAGGTGTATTCATAATCTTTGCTCTCCTTTCGATTAAAACTGGTTCAGGAATCTTACGTCATTTTCATACAGAAGACGCATATCATCGATCTCATACTTGAGAAGGGTGATCCGCTCAAGACCGATTCCAAACGCAAAGCCGGAATATACTTCCGGATCGATACCACACATTTCCAATACGTGCGGATGTACCATACCGCAGCCGAGGATCTCAATCCAGCCGGAGCCTTTGCATACCCGGCAGCCTTTTCCTCCGCACTTGAAACAGGTAATGTCAACCTCAGCAGACGGCTCCGTAAACGGGAAATGGTGCGGGCGGAGTTTCGTCTTTGTCTGCGGTCCAAAGAAGCTCTTTGCGAACTGGTCCAGTGTTCCTTTCAGATCCGCCATCGTGATCCCTTTATCCACCACCAGTCCTTCTACCTGATGGAAAGAAGGAGAATGGGTGGAATCTACTTCATCGGAACGGAATACACGT
>CANRMC010000141.1 GCA_947631605.1 uncultured Lachnospiraceae bacterium | reverse complement strand
AGGAAAGAAAAACGTTATGTTCTTTGTCGTAGAGACAGGAAGCAGTACCCAGAAGTGCAGCGGTGAGCAGGAAAAAGGCAGATAATTTACGGATCGGAAGATGTATGCTGCGGGTTTCGGTTACGTCCTCATATTTTCCGCCGGATGCGTCTTCAACGGAAAATACACTGTCGCTTTCCAGATAAGACCGGTAGAGAGCGCCGGCTTCCTGAATTAAGGTTTCGGCATTCAGTTTTTCCGTGTCCGCAAGTTCTTGTAAACGGTCGTTAAGAATAAGAAGCGCCGACCGGCGGAAGAAATAGCTGTAGAAGACATCATTTGCAAGCGGAGTAAGCAGCGTTCCCTCGGTGGTAAAAACCCGGATTTTTTGCAGGGTGTCCATAGCGGTACAGGTATCGAAGAAGTGTTCCGGGATCCGGTATCCCATTTCCGCCTTTCCGGACAAAATATCCTCATACATTTCGTCTTCGGAAGATACGGCATAAAATGTAAAAACGGATCTGGCAGATATCAGGTCGGATACCAGAAGCGATGCAGTTTCGCTTTCGTCCAGATTCAATATGGCAACCGGAATATAGAGACTCTTTTCACGTTCCGGAATCCTGCTGTATAAAGCGGTCATCACAAAAAGAAGAAGCAGCATGACGATATAAACCGGTTGCTTCAGAATTCGTTTTGTCATGATCGTAAACCGTATGAAAAATGATTTCATAAGCCTCTCCTTTCCTTAAAAGATAACCGTCTGTGAAAAACGGATCAGCCAAGCCATAGGGTTCCAGGAAACGGTATTCTGCAAAAATTTCGGAAGGAACTGGATCGGCATCAGACCACCTGCCAGATAGGTGAGAAGAAGTACCGTTAAAAATATCATAAGGTTCGCTATATGCGGACTATAGGATAATTCGGATAACAGCCGGATGATCAGGCTGATGAGAAAAATAACCGGAATCATCGTTACAAGGGATAGTAGAGACGGTTTCATGCCAACAAGACACAATGCTGTAAAGAGCAGAAGATATACGATATAGAGGGCAACAAAACCGGCAGCGGAATTTGTAAGAATGATCGCAGGCTTTGAGATTCCGCAGTTTTTCTGGCGGAGATAGTATGCATGATTGTTCCCTTTGTAAAATGCCGTCAGTACAAAGCAGGACATAAAAAGGATCAGAAGAAGCGATGAAACGGTCAGCTGCTTGGTCAGAGAAATTGCATGAAGCATATCAAAGGGTTCTTCGGTAAACATTTCTTCACGGGATAGGACATAGGCAAGATTTCCGGTATCGATCCGGTTCTGGAAGGCAAGCGTTGTCTGCGCCGGAAGCTGATGGTTCATGCAGATATCATATGCCGTATAAACAGCCGCCTGCGCGCAGCCGAGAAACGAGGAAACGCTCTGCAAAAGGTCGTTCATTACATAGGTTTCAAAGGTCTTTTCATTCCGCAGGACGATACGCACCGGATGGTTTTCGCCGCTTAAAATCCCGCTGATAAACTGCTCCGGTACGATGAGAAATACCGTAACTTCTTTTTTCTCCAGCATTTCATATCCCTGCTTTGGGCTTTCTACGGGAATCAGGTTTACGGAGTCCTCAAAACTTCCCATACCGCTTACCATGGAAAAACCGAGCTGGTTATACTGGGAGTCGTCCGGAATATAGACTGCGGTATCAATTTTCTGAAACGAGTCGCTCTGAAACAGAATGGAAGTATAATAGTGAATGATGATTCCGAACACGAAAAGAAAAAGCAGGGAGGTGACAAAAAGTCCCGGCAGAAGTTTCATGCAGCGTTTAACGTCAGTACGTAAGGTACGCATCAGTTGGGAATTTACGCTTCTTCGCATAGGGTACTCCTTAAAAGATCAATGTAAGAGGTATTTTCCGGAAGGAGGGAAGTGTCTGTAAGGCTGCCCTGATTCAGAAGATATACCTTGTGGCAGTAATCAAAGATCGTCTCTTCGTGGGAGGCGATAACCGCAATGCCTCCGGAACGGACATAGTATTGGATATAATCCAGGATGTCATGCTTGGCGATAAGATCCAGCGCGGCAAACGGTTCGTCCAAAAGAAGAACTTTCGGGTTTCCTAGGAGAACGGACGCTATGCTGAGACGTTTTTTCATACCGCCGGACAGCTTCGATACCGGAGTTTTTAGAAAGGAAGCGACATTTAGCATGGAAAGGGGCGGTTCTGATAAACATCTGCCCAGTTCTTTTCCGGAAAGGGACGTCCAGAGGCGCAGATTGTCCAATGCCGTAAGCTCCGGAATGAGAGGATTCTCCTGCGTCACATATCCGATTTCTTTCCGGTAATCCTTCCTATTTTCCGAAGCGGATATTTTGTTTAGAAAAAGTTCGCCGCTTTCCGGTTTTAATGCGCCTGAGATTGTAGAAAGAAGGGTGGATTTTCCGGAACCGTTTATGCCCAGAAGTCCGATACACTGCCCGAAATCTGCCGAAAAACTTACGTCTTTCAGTACGATTTTTTTCTTATAACGAACGGATATATTTTTTACCTCCAGCATGGGCGGGCTCCTTTCCTGAATTATTTATAAAAATATAACACAATTTATGATTCGTGACAATATTCAGAGTATTCAGAGTAAAGCAAAAATAATCTCGCAGGGAAAGATTCTAGTAGACGATTCGGAAATAAATTGGTATAATTATATTAATTATTTTGTACGGAGGATATGGGGATGGATACATTATCAGTCAGGATCGGAAAGAAAAATTCACTCGCTATGAAAATCATGCTCTTTATCGCATTTGCCCAGATCATTTCTCTGCTCTGCGGTTCAAGGAACAGTCAGTTTTTTCCACTGTTTATGGTTATATTGGGGATATACATTGTTGCAAATATTTTTATCATTCTTGCAAGACCGGACTGGGGATTTGCAAAGTACATATCCATTACGGGATATGCGGTCATTGCCTCTCTGATCATGCTGCTTGAGGATCAGGCAGTTTTTGCGGTTCCGGTTCTCGCAGCTCTTGGGATGTGCATGGTATATCTGGATGAGACGCAGATACTGATCACCGGTGTTCTGACCGGTATTGCAGTGATCGGAAAAACAGTCTGGAGTATCACTTCTTTCGGTGTCGCTGCTTCCGCAAGCTGGCTGGAAAGCGCAGTATTTCTGGTTTTATTTGCAGCAGGTCTTTTCTTCTCCTGCCGCCTTATCATCAAGTATATGGATATTGATAAGCAGGAGCTGGAATATCATACCGCATTTCAGGAGGAAGTTACCCAGAACATGGTGAAGGTTGTGGATAACGGCAACCAGCATATTGAAGTATTACAGGGAATGCTGGATAAGTTCCAGTCTGCGACGGAGGAGGTAACAAAGTCCGTCGACGCAATTTCCATGGGCGTTACCGATACGGTTGAGAATATGGAAAATTCCACAAATATGACACAGCAGATTCAGGGGATCATCAATAATCTGATCGAAGTAAAGGATAATACGCTGGAATCCACCGGCAAGGCTGTAGAGACAACCGACGCCGGACTGGAGATCATCGGAAAGCTGAAAACGAAATCTGATGATATTGACGTCGTTAATAAAAATGTTACGGATGTGTCGCAGGAACTCTGTGATAAGATCGTATCGGCAGAGGAGATAACAAAGATCATCTATCAGATTTCCAACCAGACAAATCTGCTTGCCCTGAATGCTTCCATTGAGGCGGCAAGAGCAGGAGAACAGGGACGCGGCTTCGCCGTTGTTGCGGACGAGATCCGGAATCTGGCGGATGATACCAGAAACTCTATTGACAGTATTACGAAAATCCTGCATGGCGTTACGGTGCTTGCCGAGCGTACTTCTACGCTTATTAAAAACAGTGTGGATGCTGTTGCGGAGCAGAGCAAATATATTGAACAGGCGGATTTATCCTTTAAGAAGATCGCAGACGTGGTAGATGAACTGCATCAGGATATGCAGCAGCTGGATTCCCTCAGCGGAACTCTGGACGAATCCAACAATACCATTATTGACAGCCTTGCGAACCAGCAGGCGGCAAGCGAGGAGATTGCCGCAAATGCACAGTCTTCCGCAGAACTGTCCCAGTCCAATCTGGACGAACTGAAAGAAGTTATTGTGGAGTTAAATGAGATTGCGGAGATCATCGGAAGCCTGAGTAATGCAAGTCAGGATGAGATGTATAACTCTAGTATTCTTCCTCAATAACCTGAAAATCAAGATAATCGAAATTGATGCTTTCCACGAAGTTATCCTGTGTAAAGCGGGTTCTGGCATGAAGAATGAAATCGTTCTGATTGGCTTTCAGCCAGACCGGTTTTGCCAGATCGAACTCATAGCAGATTTCTTCCAGACACTTGTAAACCTTGGCGGTTCTGGACATAGAACAATCGTCGATGCAGATTACGGTATCTCGTATCAGACGATTGTTTTTTATGATTTTTCCCCAAATGCGGAACATAAATCCTGTCTCCTTTTTTATAATATACAGATAGTAGGCGTTTGCGAAACGCCAAAAGCCGCATAAATACGGCATATTTTTTGTTACAAAACAAAATATCTCCTCTCGGTT
>CANRMC010000140.1 GCA_947631605.1 uncultured Lachnospiraceae bacterium | reverse complement strand
GTCCATGCTCCGAAGTTTATTATGACCGCGGTGAAAAGTACGGCTGCGGCAAACCGGACTGTACGGTCGGCTGCGACTGCGACCGCTATATGGAAGTCTGGAACGACGTATTTACGCAGTTCAATAATGACGGTCATAACCATTATGAAGAACTGGAGCAGAAGAATATTGATACCGGCATGGGATTGGAACGTCTCGCTGTCGTTGTGCAGGATGTGGATTCTATTTTCGATGTCGATACCATTAAGGCGCTTCGCGATAAGGTCTGCGAAATGGCTCATGCCACTTATCATACGGATGAGAAAAAAGATGTTTCTATCCGTCTTATCACAGACCATATCCGTTCCGTTACCTTTATGACTTCTGACGGGATCATGCCGTCTAACGAGGGCAGAGGCTATGTGCTGCGGCGGCTCCTGCGCCGGGCGGCAAGGCATGGCAGGCTTCTCGGGATCGAAGGGAACTTCCTGACCGAACTTTCCAAGACAGTTATTGAGGTATCGAAGGACGCCTATCCGGAACTGGAAGAAAAGAAAGAGCATATTTTCTCCATTTTAAGCAAAGAGGAGGAAAACTTTAACCGCACCATCGATCAGGGACTCGCTATCCTCAACCAGTATATTGATGAAATGAAACAGGCGTCCGTTACAGTATTAGACGGTGAGAAAGCGTTTAAACTATATGATACTTATGGATTTCCGCTTGATCTTACAAAAGAGATCCTGGAAGAGCAGGGAATCACCGTTGACGAAGACGGTTTCGCCGAGTGCATGGAGATTCAGAGAAAAACTGCGAGAGCAGCCCGCAAGGTTTCCAATTATATGGGCGCGGACGCAACGATCTACGAACAGTTAGATGTAAATATGACAACTGAATTTGTCGGTTATAATAATCTGGTTTATGATTCGGAAGTGATTGCGATCACGACGGATGAAGCAGTGACCGATACGGTTTCCGAAGGTATGCGCGCTTCAGTCTTTGTAAAAGAAACGCCGTTTTATGCGACTATGGGCGGTCAGACTGGAGATACCGGTATTATCAAGACAGACCATGGTACCTTTGTAGTACAGGATACGATCAAGGTTGTCGGCGGGAAAACCTGCCATATCGGATATGTGGAATCCGGTGAGGTAAATACGGCGGATCATGCACATCTTATCGTTGATGCGGACCGTAGAGCATTGATCTGCAAGAACCATTCCGCTACACATCTGCTTCAGAAAGCCTTGAAAACCGTCCTTGGCAATCATGTGGAGCAGGCCGGCTCCGCTGTCTCCGAGGATCGTCTCCGTTTCGACTTTACACATATGCAGGCTATGACAAAAGACGAGATCCGCAGGGTAGAAGAGCTTGTTAATCAGGAAATTGAAGAAAACCTTCCTGTTACAACCGATGTTATGAGCTTGGAAGACGCAAAGAAAACCGGCGCTATGGCGCTGTTTGGTGAAAAATACGGCGAATCCGTCCGCGTGGTTTCCATGGGAGACTTTTCCAAAGAACTCTGCGGCGGTACGCATGTCGCAAATACCGGCGTGATCTCCACATTTAAGATCATTTCCGAACAGGGAATCGCAGCAAACGTACGCCGGATCGAAGCGCTTACCTCCAAGGGTGCGTTCGAGTATTATAAAACCATGGAAGAAGAACTGGAACTGGCGGCAAAGACAGCGAAAACAGAGCCGGCAAAACTGACCGGCAGGATTGAAGCAATGCTTGCGGAGATCAAGAGCCTCCAGTCCGAGAACCAGAAGTTAAAGGATCAGATCGCAAAAGAAGCCGCTTCCGACGTTATGGGGCAGGCAGAACTTGTAAAAGGCGTAAATATTCTTCCGGTATCCCTGAAGGACGTGGATATGAACGCACTCCGGAATCTGGGCGATGAATTTAAAAATAAACTCGGAACTTCCGTGATCCTGCTTGCTTCGGAATCCGCAGGCAAGGCGAACCTGCTTATCATGGCAAGCGACGATGCGGTAAAATCCGGTATTCATGCAGGAAATATCATAAAGACGATCGCTCCGCTTGTAGGAGGCGGTGGCGGCGGCCGTCCGAATATGGCGCAGGCAGGCGGTAAAGATCCGTCCGGAATAGCGGAAGCACTGGCAAAAGGCGTGCAGGAAGCCAAAGATCAGCTTGGATAAATTGACAGATTTTCGTCAATTTGAATAAAAATCACTAAATATGTAAATTTTGTGAATTTTTGTGTTGACGAATCCGTTTTATATGTTATAATCAAACATGTGCGATTTTGGTATACCCAAACAGTTGTATATGCACATCAAGTTCACAACTGGAGGGAGGTTAGGGTAGAATGTCAAGCGTTATAGTAAAAGAGAATGAGACTTTGGACAGTGCACTTCGCAGATTTAAGAGAAATTGCGCAAAGGCAGGCATCCAGCAGGAGATTCGTAAGAGAGAGCACTATGAGAAGCCTAGCGTGAAGCGTAAGAAAAAGTCAGAAGCCGCTAGAAAGCGCAAATATAAATAAGTTTTTTCAGGTCCTTCGTATCTTTGCGAGGGACCTTTTTTACGTCTTTCTTCTGCATATTTTTTATGGAAATCTCATAGACTGTAGGGAAGAATGAAAAGGAACCTGAATTTTGGCAGACCGATCCTTGTCAGAATTTCTCCGTATGCCGGAGGAAGTAACGAAAGGCAACACCCTTATCACCGTTTTTGAGAGGAGTACCGTAACGATTGATAATTATAAGGGACTTCTCCTGTATGATCCCTGCGAGATCATCGTAAAAGCAAACCGCTGCCATGTGAAAGTCTGCGGTGTGAACCTGAATATCGATTATTTTACCAAAAACGACATTCAGATTTCCGGTTCCATAAATAAGATCGAATGGAGTTAAGCCATGCTTCTGAAACTATATCTCTTTCTCACCGGTTATGTGACTGTCATGGTGAAGGGCGGAAATATCGAACGGTTTCTGAATCTCTGCGTGAATAAATCCTTATATATACGGGAACTTAAAATGAAGGACGGCGGCATCGTCTTTTCCATACCGGTACGGGATTTCAGAAAGATTAAGATACTGCTGCAAAAAACAAAATCCAAGGTGCATATTCTGGAACGTCATGGCGTTCCATTTTTTATACACCGGTACAGGCACAGGAAAACATTTGTCGTAAGCGCAATTCTCGCGTGTACCCTTGTTTACCTTTCCACATTATACATATGGGACATCAATGTGACAGGCGCAGACCAATATACCGCCCAGCAGATGATCCGGGATATAAAAGAAAAGTACCTCGCCCTCGGAACGAAAAAAAAGGACGTCGACTGTTTTGAAATGGAGAAAAAACTGCGGAAAGACTATGATAAGATTGGCTGGATCAGCTGCGATATCAAGGGTACCCAGTTCAATGTCATCATAACGGAAACGGTTTCAACCGATAAGATTGAAAAAACAGGAGAACCCTGCGACATCATTGCGATCCGTGACTGCACCGTAGGCGAGATAATCACCCGAAGCGGGATTCCGGTTGTAAAAAGCGGCGATACGGTAAAAAAAGGAGATACACTGATATCCGGTATCGTTCCGATCATGGGGGATTACGAGGCATTGATGGATATTTCCTATGTGGAGTCCGACGGAGATATCTATGGGATTACAACGCTTCCTTACGAGGACAGCTTTCCTCTGCATACCTATGATAAAATCTATACCGGAAAGGAGACAAAGAAGTACAGCCTTTATGTCATGGACGCTTGCTTACGCCTTCCTTCCGGAAAGAAACGCTATGAAAACTATGATACCGTCACCGAGGAAAGAAAATTAAAATTAGGGCGGACCTTTTATCTTCCGGTCATTTTTGAAGCAAAGGTATTAAAAGAATATAAGGTAACGCCGAAGACCTTTTCCGATGCGGAAGCAGAAAAGCTCGCGGAAAAGAGACTAAATGCGTATATAGATACATTAAAAGAAAAAAAGGTGGAAATACTGGAAAATAATGTTACAATAGAAATCAGGGACGGAACCTGTACGGCTTCGGGAACCCTTACCGTATCAGAACCGGTGGGAATCCGCGGACCGATCGATCAAAGTCTCGCCCCGAAAGAAGAAAATGCAGGGAATACGGAGTAACTATGGAAAACACATCAAGATACTTAAATCTGTCATCGAAGCATATGCAGAACGTGTTCGGGGAATTTGACCGAAACATAAAAAAGATAGAGAAAACCTTTCAGGTGATCATCGTCCTCCGGGAGGATAAACTCCTGTTAAGCGGAACGGAAGAGAATACCAAGAGGGCGGAGGCGGTTCTCACCCAGCTGATCCGTCTTTCCGAGAATGGAACCGCAATTACGGAACAGAATGTGGATTACGCCATTTCCCTCTCAAAATCCGATCATCTGGAGGCAATATCCGAGCTGGATCGGGATATCATCTGCCACACGGTAAACGGAAAACCGGTCAAGGCGAAAACCCTGGGACAGAAACGGTATGTAGAAGCGATCGATAAAAACATGATCGTCTTTGGTACGGGACCTGCCGGAACCGGAAAGACTTATCTTGCAATGGCAAAAGCGATCAAAGCATTTAAGGAAAATGAGATTAACCGGATCATTCTCACGCGTCCTGCCATTGAAGCAGGAGAGAAGCTCGGTTTTCTGCCGGGAGACCTGCAGAGCAAAGTGGATCCGTATCTGCGCCCGCTCTATGACGCACTGTATGAGATCATGGGCGCTGAGCAGTTTTTAAGAAATATGGAAAAAGGAC
>CANRMC010000139.1 GCA_947631605.1 uncultured Lachnospiraceae bacterium | reverse complement strand
GCTACGGCATCCGGATCAGGGAAGCGGTTCTTCCCTTTTTCCATAATGAAGTCCGTAAGTTCTTGTAAGTCCATCGAAGCCAGGGCTTCTGCGGAATCAAACTCTTCGTAGACAGCCAGGGCGGTAGTGCTGAAGGTATGGGTAAATACCTTCTCCTGCGTCATCGTAGAATACTTCTTGAACAAGACATTGATGAATCGCTGTTTTTCTTTGACGAGGTTCTGGACGGCGAAGAAGCGTGCCCTTGTAAGGTTTTGAAGAGCTTTATAGCGGTAATCGCCCTGATAGATCTCTTTGTTGATTCTACCGAAACGCAGGCAGTCAGCAATGACATAGGAATCCACATAATCATTCTTGGGCAGGTCATTATACGCTTTCTTGAAGTTTTTGACCTGTCTGGGATTGAGGACGTGGATCTTCCTGTCATAGGATGCCAGGGAGGCATCTTCCCTTAAGAAATACACGAGGTTGTCGCCATAAACAGAAGTAGCTTCGAGACCAATGATCACTGTGTCGAGGGAAAAAGATGTAATTGCTGACAGGATACGTTTTACCAACTGTGTGGAGCCATCGTGAGAGTTAGCGACAGAAAAGTTACTGTGCTTACTGCCATCAGGAAGCATCAGGTATACGACATTGGATTTGCTGCTCACATCAATACCGACGTAAAGCGGGTTCATGATATCACCTTCTTTCTAAGTTGGATTTAAGTGTTCAATCGGCTTGGTAAAACCCATGGTCACGGAGCATCGACACCCTCGCATATAAGAATCCAGCCTAAGATGGACTGATGCGAACCCCACTGCAAAGAGGCAGTCCATGAACTTAAGCAAACAGCCAGCCGGTTTGAAGCTAACATCCGTGTCAGGGGAACAGACTTTTGATGAAGCATCCATTTCTGAATCAACAGGAGGAAATAGAACTGGTACCTGATTGACACTAGGGAACAATTATACCATGGGCTTTACTAAGCCGATTGAACAAAGTTATCAAGGTACATGTTTATGTATCTAAAAAATATTATACGAGGAGGAAGACATATGAAGGAACGGATCGTTTCCTATATGAAATATATCGATGACATTCTGGAGTCAGAGGAAGAGCGGAACTGGCAGGAAGAAATTGAGAAACATTTGATCCAGATCCGTTTTTTCGCACATGAAAGACTGGTTCATCTTATCGTATTTGCATTGGTGGCTGTCTGTACGGTCATGAGCATACTTGCTTTTGTCGCGGTGCAGGAGCTGATGCTGATACCGCTGATCGTTATGCTGTTCGTACTTTTGATCCCTTATTGCGCCCACTATTATCTGCTGGAAAATAACGTGCAGAGAATGTATGAGCAGTATGATAAAATGCGAAATAAGATCGATCCTTCCTTTAAAAGGGGATAAACAAAAATGCCGTTGGTTCCAAAGATAGGATTTGAAACCAACGGTTTTTTATTGTATCTTTATCTGGCATTCTGGTTTGTATTGCCGTCGCCAACACCGTTTCCTAAGTCTTCTACGGCATTTCCGATATCGTCTACAGCGTCGTCTACACCGTTTTCCACATCATCTACCACATTTCCACCGTTTGTATTGCTTCCGCCATTGCCGGTTCCGTTATTATTGGTCCCGTTTGTATTGGTTCCACCGTTCGTATTAGTTCCGCCATTTGTATTGGTTCCATTATTGTTGGTTCCGTTTCCGTTTGCAGGATTGTCCATGGTGTTTTCCGAACTAGTACTCCCGTCATTGGTCGTCTCGTCCCTGCCGCCGCAGCCTGTCGTGATTCCGGCAAGCAGGACAAAAGATAATGTTAAAACAAGAATTTTTTTCATAGCTTTCATGTCATACTCTCCTTATCATTTTAATATGTTGTAAAGATAGTATGACCGAATAATCCGATATTATTATAACTTTTTAAATGTTGACTTTTTTGTCGAAAAAATTATATAATTAAAAATGCGCCCTGAAAAACGGAACGCTTTCGGGGCGGTTCAAGGAACTTGTATATTATTGATCTTACAACACAAGATATAGATTGTAAAGAATGATATCTGACGGGAGCGGCTGGAAATGGAAGAATATAATCGCGCAAATGTAAACCGAATAAAAAAGATCATCATTTTCGTTATCGTTCTTCTTTGTACGGTGCCTACGATTCTATGCATTTACCTGATGGTTCAGCTGAACCGCATGGAAAAGAAGCTGGACGCCTATATTGAGGAGCAGAGTACCGGCGCTGCGCTTGTAAACCAGGAGCCGGAGGGAACGCTGTATAATGAAGAAAACTTTGCCGAGAATATGGACGAACAGGCTTATGATATGCTGGAAAAAGGAACGAACGAAACAAAGCAGCTGACGCTGAAAGATGTCGAAGGAGAAGAACGGACAGAACAGCCTGTACCGCCGGACCCTGAGGAGACGGACGATACGGATGATACAGAGGACGATACGGAAGAAGATATCCTGAATGGAAAGAAGGTTTATCTTACTTTTGATGACGGACCTTCCGTTTATACCGATGAAATTCTGGATATTTTAAAGGAAGAGGATGTAAAGGCTACATTCTTTGTAGTTGCAAAAGACGCTTCCTATAATGATAAGTACAACAGGATCGTTGCGGAAGGACATACCCTTGGCATGCATTCCTACAGTCATGTTTATAAGACCATTTATGCAAATCTGGATTCTTTCAAAAATGACGTGGACGGAATTCATGACCTGCTGTATGACGTGACGGGCGTGGATGTGCGTTATTACCGTTTTCCGGGCGGAAGCAGCAATACGGTTTCGGATGTGGATATTCAGGAATGCATTCAATATCTGGATGAAAAGGGATATACATATTTTGATTGGAATGCTTTGAACGGCGACGCCGTGACGGAAACTCTCACGGCAGAAGAACTAAACGAGAACATCATGAAATACGTTCATGGCAATAAAGGGGATTCTATCGTGCTGATGCATGATCTTTCGGCAAGACATACCACAGTGGAAGCGCTTCCGGCGCTGATCCATACCCTGAAGGAAGAAGGTTATGAAATCGTGCCGATTGACGATACGACGGAACCGGTTCATCATGTAAAGGACGAAGCACAGGAACAGTAAACCGGAGGATGAGACAATGAATTATTCGGAGGCGCTTTCATACATGACAGAAAAGAACAAGCTGGGAAGCAGACCCGGTCTTAGTTCGATTACGGAATTGCTTAACCGGCTTGGCAATCCACAGCTCTGCGCTCCGGTGATCCATATTGCCGGTACGAACGGAAAAGGTTCCATTATGGCTTATGTGGAGCGTATTTTAATAGAAACAGGATTTATGGTAGGCAGATATATCTCGCCTACCATATTTGATTACAGGGAACGCTTTCAGATTAACGGCGCTTATATCAGTGAGGAGGAAACGGGCGACATTCTGACGATTGTGAGAGACGCGGAAATGAAAATGGCGGAAGAAGGTCTGGACAGTCCTACCGCATTTGAGATCGAAACCGCCGCTGCATTTCTTTATTTTAAGCGGTGCAATGTGGATATTATGCTGATCGAATGCGGCATGGGAGGAAGACTGGACGCAACAAATGTATTTCCGGACACTATGATAAACATTCTTGCTTCCGTTAGTCTTGACCATATGAAAGAACTGGGCGATACGATTTCAAAGATAACAAAAGAAAAGCTGGGAATTGTAAAAACAGGCGGCGCGCTTGTGACATACCCTTTGGTGCAGGAAGCTGAGGACGTCGTGAACGATTATTGCTGCAAACACCATGTCATGCGGTATGCAGTGAAAGAGGAGGATATCCGGATCGTGCGTTCCGATCTGAATGGAACCGCCTTTATTTATAAAGGAAAAAAGTACGAGATTCAGATGCCATGTGATTATCAGGTGAGAAACGCCGCAACGGCGCTTGCTGTCATGGAAGCATTTCAAAAACGGGCGGAATCCTATGGATTAAAACCGGTTTCCGAAGACGCTGTCCGCCGCGGACTGCGGGAAACAACGTGGCAGGGGCGGTTCACCGTGCTTTCCCGAAATCCGTACCTGATCGCGGACGGAGCGCACAACAGAGACGCATGGAAAGTTTTGGCAGGAAATCTCAATAAATATTTTACAAAGCGGAAGATTATTTATATAATAGGAGTATTAAGAGATAAGGAATATTCTGTCATGCTGGACTGCCTGCTTCCGTCCATGGAATGCGCGGCTACGGTTACGCCGGAAAGTCCGAGAGCGTTTGACGGAGAAAAGCTGGCGGAACTGATCCGCCAAAGAGAAAAACCGGCGCGGTATTTCGAAAGTATTCCGGAAGCGGTTTTTTTTGCAAAGGAGAAAGCAGGAACGGACGGGGTTGTTGTCGCCTGCGGTTCCCTTACCTTTATCGGTGAAGTGATCAGGGCGAATGCCAAAGGATGAAGATAGAAAAATGAAAAAAGCGGAAGCAATTTTACGGGACGAAACATACCTTTCTCTGATGGAGAAAATATCGGAACAGGAGAAAGATCGGGAATTTTGCAGGCACGGTATTTCGCATTCATTGGACGTAGCAAGAATTGCTTATATTTTAAATCTGGAACGTGGATACGGATTTGACCGGGAACTGATATATGGCATGGCGCTTCTGCATGATATAGGCAGGGCGTGCTGCGGAGAAGACGGTGTTTCCCACCGGATATCCGGTTTGTCGGAGGCGGAAAACATCCTGCAGCGTGCAGGTTATCCGGAAAATGAACGGGAAGCTGTATTACATGCGATTCAGAACCATGGAGACTTTGAGGCAAAGGATCGTTCTCTGG
>CANRMC010000138.1 GCA_947631605.1 uncultured Lachnospiraceae bacterium | reverse complement strand
TTGTCAGATTCCTTTTCAATGTTCGATTAGATGGTCATATTTACAACTTTTAAGCATTCGTTTCGCAATCGCCTAACAATTCATGATTTATCTGCATGGGTTTTATAAGTTTCCAAACACAAGGTGCCGAACAAAATGCAGTTTTACAAGACCAGAAAAGGTCATCTGTAAACTTTCATCCACAAATGACCTTTCTGTTTTTACTATACGTAATTTAATTATTTAAGTTTAATTGGTTTACCTATTATTTTTCTTCCCGTAACCAAGAATCAGCATCATTGCTGCTGAGTAGATGAGGATTGCAAGCGGAAGAACTGCCTCAAAGGAATCTCCTGTCTTCGCTGCTGTGTCTGTTGTGACAGTAGTCTTTGTCACAATCTCAGCAATATGTCTGGTTGTCTTGTTTGTCTCTACAAGCGCTTTTGCACTCTGTCCGGTAGATACATCATAGCCTTCCGGAACCTTGGTTACAGTGATCGTATACTCACCAATCGGCGTATCATTCTTGGTAATCTGTCCATGTTCGTCGGTCTTGGCTTCTTCCTTATGTCCATCCGGGTAAACAATCTCTACCGTAGCATTTGGAACCGGATCCTTGGTCTTTTCGTCACGTACAACGATTTCCAGATTACCAGTCGGCGGGGTTACAACCGTTTGCTGCTCAGTCGTCGGACTTTCTGTTGTCGGATTCTCAGTAGTTGGGCTTTCTGTTGTCGGATTTTCTGTGGTTGGATTCTTCGGCTTTTCATAAACATTTACAAATGTTATGCTCTTATCCTCTGAACCTGCAACTGTATAAGTCACCTGCAAGTTGTCTTCATCTTCTACATCTGCAACAGTTACTGTAACGGTAAACTCTGTAGTATCATAGGTCATACCTTCTGTCAGTGTAGATGGTTTTTCCTCTGTAACTGTATAAGTATGTGTTCCGATATCTTCCGGACCGTAAGTGAACCTATCGTCAACTGCTTCAAAGGTAAATTCACCTGCTTTATCTATCGATGCAGTTGCGACCACTGTATCTCCTTCTTTTACAAGGAAGTTATAATTTTCCTTTGGAATATTATCACCTTTCAGCGTCTTACTGCCTTTCAGAGTAAGCGTACCGCTCTTTGCTTTATCAATCATTTCGATTGGCTCTACAGAGGCTTCCGAGACGTATTTAACTGTTCCGTTCGACTGCAATTCTCCTTTGTAAATCTTGCTGTCTTTTACGGAGAAGTAGATATTGTCGGCATATTTATATCCTTGCGGTGCCCCCTCTTCGTAAAGCTTATACTCTCCATCCGGAAGCTTACTCAATTCCAGCGGTTCTTCTCCACTCTTCCATGTAATCTTACTATCCGTTTGTGAATCCAGAGTCGGACCACTGACACGCTGAACATCTTTCAAGCTGCCGTTGCCTTCCCCTGTACTTGTATAAGTAAGTTCAAGGCTTGCACCTGGCAATTCGTCGCCGCCACTGACTGCTTTTTTGGAAAATACAGCAGCCGCAGGATCATAATAACGGTTTGAAAACTCCAGTTTGTTGCTTGAGACAGGTACATTTCCTTTATATACAGTATATGTAACAGTAAGATTCTCATAGTCTTTTCCCTCATCTTTTACTGAAACTTTCACTGTATATTCAGTACTATCATAAATCATACCCGGTATAATATCGGCGGATGCCGGCTTTACTTCCGAAACTGTATACACATGGGTATCGATTCCGATATCGTCCGGACCGTACTTGAAAGCATCTCCAATTGGAGTAAAATCAAAGTCACCTCCGCTGGTACTGGCAGTTGCTACCTCCTTGCCGCTCTCATCTTTTATGGAGAAATTATACTCTTGTTTAGTGCCTGTCGGAACCGCTCCTTCAACTGTCTTATTCCCCTTCAAAGTAAGCGTTCCGGATTTAGCTTCATCAAGCATTACTATTTCATCAACTGGTTTTGTCTCGTCATAGTTGATATTACCATTAGCACCTTTTGTTCCCTTATAAATCTTACCATCTTTAACTTTGAAATAAATCTCATCGGAATATTTATAACCATTTGGTGCGCCGGTTTCTGTCATTGTATACTCACCTTCTGGAAGTCCGGAAAGATTTGCTGCTTCCTCTCCGCTGGTCCATGTGATGGTATCTTTTGTCTTATTGAAGGTGAAACCTTTCTGAGCAGTTACATTTTCTAAATTACCACTACCTTTATACGATAGTTTCAGTTTTGCGCCCGGCAATTCATCCCCGCCTGTTACAGCTTTCTTAGAGAAAGTCCCCGTTGCGGTCAAATATTCATTCGTAAATACAATATCTCCGCCACCGGTAACCGTATAGGTAACAGTAAGTTCCTCTGTTGGAACCTCCTTGCCATCTACTTTTTTTGTTTTTTCATCTTTAACAGTAACTGTAACCTTGATTTCCGAGTCATCATACTTCATGCCTTTGGTTGTGGTCTTCGGAGTATTTTCGGTAATTGTATATGTGTAAGTCTTATCAAGATCTTTCAGGTCATAATTAATATCTGAAAATACAATTTCGCCTGCACCAGTTACTGTTCCGGTTGCGACTTGATTGCCTTTTTCATCCTTGACAACGAATGTATAAGTTTCACCAGTCGGAGCACCAATACCGGTTACTTTTTTGGTTCCCACCAGTTTAAGTTTTCCGGCTTTTGCTTCATCTTTCATTTCGATAATAGAAACTTCTGATGTCTCATATGTAACAGTTTTATCTGTATTTAGTGTACCTTTGTAAACCTTTCCTTTATCATCAATCTTAAAGATGATCGACTCTGCATATTTATATCCGTTCGGCGCACCGGTTTCTACCATCGTATATTCACCGGCAGGTAAACCTTTTAACTTCAACGGTTCTTTTGTGCTCTTCCACAAAATCGTTTTCGTTTTCTGGTTTGTAGTGAATTCTGGTCCGCTTTCTTTCGTTACTTCTTCCAGACTACCTTTACCATTGTAATGAAGGGTAATCTCTGCCCCTTCCAATTCTTCTGAACCGGTAGCAGCTTTCTTAGAGAAAGTCACATCCGCTGTTGCTACTTTTTCTGGTTGTTCTTCCTCATCTTTTTTATCCGTCTTTAGACTCTTTGACATAGGATAAAAATGTCCTTCTGCACCACCCGTTATATTCGCAGCGATAACACCACCTTCATAGTTACCCGGTTGAAAATTAATAGTTGCACTTGGAGCAACCAGATGTCCTCCTAACCCCTGTGTAGTAATCGTACCAGTTGCATCTGGGAAATTCCAAAGAAGATTCATGCCACTGACATTTAATTGGGAACTATACTCTTTATCAGAGCCTGTCATCTCTTTTAGCTTATTACCAAGCTGCTCACCATTAATCTTAATCTTGCTATAGCCATCAAACGTAAAATCTGTACTGTTTACTCCAGTTACTGAGATACATAAAACATGATCTTTAAACCAGTCTACACCCCCATCCACAGTAATATTTATCCCATTCTGGAAAGTTGCATAACTCAAGGTTACATAGATATCTTCATCTCCAGAGCAGGTGATGTTTCCATCTGTTTTATTTGTTAAATTATCTTCCTTTGCAAGCTCATTCGACTGTTCTTTGATAGAAGCAAATGCTTCATCCAAATTAATATAACCTGCATTCTTAACCCATATATTCTTATCTTCATTTTCAGCACCTGTATCATAATATACAGTATTGCATTTATCCGGGTACTTACCATGCCATGCTGTACCAAAGGTTCCATTCTTCCGATTTTTTACATAAGAAGGAACTATCGCAGCATCTCCAAATGTATTATCCAGCGACATATCTCCACCGACAACGACAGCTCCAACTGTATGTCCACTGCTATTCATTGTCACATTGCCAGATAAGAAGAACTGAAACTGACTCAATATAGAGGAAATATTATATCCCTTACTATATCGATCATTCGCACTTGCATCCGCTGCCTCGGCTTTATTGTCTGGCATATTACAAACGGAACATACCATTATGAACGCCATCAGTATAGCCAGAAATCTTTTCGTTACTGTTTTTTTCATTCAACATCCCCCTTTTTTAATTTGCTCTCACCTTCAGCGTATAATTATTACAAATATATCACAAATACATTTCCTATTCAATTATTTTTTGGACAAAAATTTGTTTTTCTATCGCGAAACCAGAAAAGACCATCTGTAAACTTCTATTCGCAGATGGTCTTTTTTATTTTCTATATGTTTTTTTCAGGAGGGTTGATTCGTTTACTTATTATTTTTTTTACCGTAACCAAGAATCATCATTACAACAGCAGAATAAATTAAGATTGCAAACGGAAGGACTACCTCGAAGGAATCTCCGGTTTTCACTGCGGAATCCGTTGTTACAGTTGTCGCCGTAACGATTTCTGCAATATGTTTTGTCTTCTTATTGGTTTCCACAAGGGCTGTCGCACTTTTTCCGGTCGATACGTCATACCCCTCTGGAACATCAGTAACTGTAATCGTATACTCCCCAATCGGCGTACCATTTATGTCAATCAGACCGTTTTGATCGGTTTTAAGATTTTCCTTATGCCCATCCGGATAAACAAGTTCTACCGTTGCACCCGGCACCGGTTTTTTGGTCTTCTCGTCACGAACCAAAATTTCCAGATTTCCTAAAGGTGAAGGGGCAAAAGACTCTGTCGATGAATTTTCTGATGACGTATCTTCTGTCGAATCTTTTTCTGTTGATGGTTTTTCCGTTGACGTATCCTCTGTCGAACCTTTTTCTGTTGATGGTTTTTGTAGGATTACAATACATGTGTTACAGCTAAATAATTAAAAAGCAGAGATACTGCCTTTGTGTTATAGTTTAAT
>CANRMC010000137.1 GCA_947631605.1 uncultured Lachnospiraceae bacterium | reverse complement strand
CTTGCGCCTTTGATCGTGAGAAAACCTGTCGGTTTCCTTCGCTTCAGGGGAACCGGAATCTGCAATTTGTGGCTTAGATACTGACCGGTGACAGAAGCCTCGCAATCGATCAGATCTTTAACGCTTCCGGTTGCAACAACCTCTCCCCCGGCGTCTCCGGCTCCCGGACCAATATCCACAATATAGTCGGCAGCAAGCATAGTGTCCTCATCATGTTCGACCACGATCAGGGTATTTCCCAGATCCCGAAGCTTCTTCAGGGCGGAGATCAATTTATCATTGTCTCTCTGGTGGAGTCCGATACTCGGCTCGTCAAGAATATAAGAAACGCCTACCAGTCCGGAACCGATCTGGGTTGCAAGACGGATCCTCTGTGCTTCGCCGCCGGACAGGCTTCCCGTTGCCCGGCTTAACGTCAGGTAATTCAGTCCTACGTCTACCATAAATCCGGTCCTTGCATTGATCTCCCTTAAAATCTGCTCACCGATCATCTTCTGACGTTCCGTAAGGGAAAGTCCGGAAATGTACTCCTGCAATTCACCGATCGGAAGTTCCGTCACTTCGAATATATTTTTATCTCCTACCGTAACTGCAAGGGATTCCGGTTTCAGCCTCCTGCCATGACAGGAGCTGCATGGGATTTCTGTCATAAAAGTCTCATATTCCATTTTCATGCTCTCGGCTGACGTCTCCCGATAGCGGCGCTTTACATTTTCGATCAGACCTTCAAAGACTACATGATAGGTGCCCTTTCCTCTGGTTCCTTCATAGGTTACGGTCACCCGTCTTCCTTTTGTTCCATATAAGATTACGTCTTTTGCCGATTCCGGCAGTTCCTTGTACGGCACATCCAGAGAAAATCCATATGCCTCGGAAAGAGCAAGAAGCAAAGCGTGGGTATAGCTTTTCCTGTCGCCGCTGGACTGCCAGCCCAGAACCGCGATTGCGCCCTCGTTTAATGTTCTGGTCGGATCCGGGATCATCAGATCCACATCAAATTCCTGACGGAATCCAAGACCCATACAATCCGGGCAGGCGCCGAACGGATTGTTGAACGAGAAACTGCGGGGTTCAATCTTGTCAATACTGATACCGCAGTCCGGGCAGGAAAAACTGTCCGAAAATGTGATGGTATCTCCGCCTATCACATCGACTTTCAATATACCTTCCGAAAGCTTCAAAACCGTTTCGATAGAGTCTGTCAACCGCTTTTCAATTCCTTCTTTGATAGCAAGCCGGTCCACAACAATATCAATATTATGCTTTTTGTTCTTATCTAACTGAATCTCTTCCGAAAGTTCATAGAGGTTGCCGTCTATAATGACGCGGACAAAGCCGCTCCGTTTTGCCTGCGCGATAACTTTTACGTGCTCTCCCTTTCTCCCCCGTACAATCGGTGCAAGAAGCTGAAACTTTGTTTTTTCCGGCAGCTCCATAATACTGTCAACCATCTGATCCACCGTCTGCCGGCTGATCTCCTTCCCGCACTTCGGGCAGTGGGGAATACCGATTCTGGCAAAAAGCAGACGGAGGTAATCATAGATTTCCGTAACGGTTCCTACCGTGGAACGGGGATTCCTGTTTGTGGATTTCTGGTCGATGGAAATAGCCGGCGACAGACCTTCTATCTTATCCACATCCGGCTTATCCGCCTGTCCCAGAAACATTCGCGCGTAAGAGGAAAGGGATTCCACATACCTTCTCTGACCTTCTGCATAAATCGTATCAAATGCCAGCGACGATTTTCCGGAGCCGCTGAGTCCGGTAAATACTACGAACTGCTCCCTCGGTATTTTAAGGCTGATATTTTTCAGATTATGTTCTCTGGCACCCTGTATGGTAATGTATTTTCTCTCATCCATTTCTTTTTCCTCGAATCCTTTGCTGTATTTATTTATCATAATCCCGGAGCATAACCTTTAACTCCTTGATCTCATCTCTTAACTCGGCAGCATATTCAAAGTTGAGTTCCACTGCCGCCTGATTCATGCGCTTTGTCAGCCGCTCGATTTCTTTCTGAAGCTCCTTCTTTGACATGGATTCCAGATCCTTGGAATACCGTTCCTGCTTTACGTTTTCTTCACTATCTACGGTAGTTGAGATCAGATCCCGGATATCCTTCTGAATCGTCTGCGGCGTGATCCCGTGCGCTTCATTGTATTTCTTCTGTACCTCCCGCCTCCGGTTGGTTTCATCGATCGCATATTTCATCGAGCCTGTCATCATATCCGCGTACATGATAACCCTGCCCTCCGCATTTCGGGCGGCTCGTCCGATCGTCTGCACCAGAGAAGTTTCCGAACGCAGGAACCCTTCTTTATCTGCATCCAGGATCGCAACCAGCGCGACTTCCGGAATATCCAGACCTTCTCTGAGAAGATTGATCCCTACCAGCACATCAAAGATTCCCATTCTGAGGTCGCGCACGATTTCCGTCCGTTCCAGCGTATCAATATCGGAATGCAGGTATTTTACCTTTACATCCATCTGCCGCAGATAATCCGTCAGTTCTTCCGCCATACGCTTCGTCAGAGTGGTAACCAGTACTTTATGCTGCTTTTCTACTTCTTTATGGATTTCTCCAAGCAAGTCATCAATCTGTCCCGTAACCGGCCGCACCTCCACTTCCGGATCCAGCAGTCCGGTCGGGCGGATGATCTGCTCGGCTCTGCCCTCTTCATGCTCCGCCTCATAATCCCCCGGCGTGGCGGACACATATAAGATCCGGTCCACCTTGGATTCAAATTCCTGAAAATTGAGCGGCCGGTTATCATATGCGGAAGGAAGCCGGAACCCATAGTCGATCAACGTCTTTTTTCTTGCCAGATTTCCGGCGAACATACCGCGTACCTGCGGCAGCGTGATATGCGACTCATCAACGATGATCAGATAATCGTCATGAAAGAAATCGATCAGGGTACTCGGCGTAGCTCCCGGTTCCAGTCCTGCAAGGATTCTTGTATAGTTCTCAATGCCGGAACAAAATCCCGTCTCCCGCAGCATTTCAATGTCAAATTCCGTCCGTTCCGCAATCCGCTGCGCTTCCAACAGCTTGTCCTGCGCCTTGAAATACGCCACCCGCTCTTTTAATTCCTCTTCGATCTCCACAATTGCCCGCTTCATCTTGTCTTCCGCAACTACATAGTGGGACGCAGGGAAAATGCAGGAGAAATTCACATTCCGTTTCAGTTCTCCGGTAAGCGGATCAAATTCCGTGATCCGGTCAATCTCATCACCGAAAAATTCGATCCGGAGCGCATTATCATTCGTAGAAGCAGGAATGATTTCTACGACGTCGCCCTTTACCCGAAAGGTTCCCCGCTTAAAGTCCATTTCATTCCTTGTATATTGAATGTCGATCAGTTTCCCGATCAGGTCGTTCCGGTCAAGCTCCATACCCGGCCGCAGGCTTACCATCATAGACTTATAGTCCTCCGGATCGCCGATACCGTAAATGCAGGATACGGAAGCTATCACAATGACATCTTTCCGCTCGATCAGAGCCGCCGTCGCACTGTGCCGCAGTTTATCAATCTCATCATTGATAGAAGAATCCTTTGCGATATAAGTGTCGGTGGACGGCACATATGCCTCCGGCTGATAATAATCATAATAAGACACAAAATACTCTACCGCATTATCCGGAAAATACGCTTTGAATTCTCCGTATAACTGCGCCGCCAGCGTCTTATTGTGCGAAATAATGAGCGTCGGTTTCTGAATCTTTTGTATGATATTTGCCATGGTAAAGGTTTTGCCGGAGCCAGTCACGCCCAATAACGTCTGCGCCTTCTTTCCTTCCTGAAAGCCTTTTACCAGAGCCTCGATCGCCTGAGGCTGGTCGCCTGTCGGCTGATATTCCGATTGCAGTTTAAACTGGTTCATATAAAAATCCTCATTTATCAAAAACTACGATTGTTCTGAAATTCGTGTAATCAGTATAACACTATACAAAAAAAAAGTACAGAACAAAAGCGAACTTTTGTTCTGTATATTCTAGTCTTCCTTTGACAGTACTTTTCTCTGCCAGCTTCGTTTTCCGCATTTTGGACACTTCATGTAGCGTGTGCTGTTTATATGTGGCGCAAAAGATGTTTTCCAGTAAGAAGACGGTTTATAAATATGACCGCATTCCGCGCACTTGTAATACCCCGTTTTTACCTCAATGCCTACCCCTATAAAAGCGGCAGCCACCACAATTGCACCTCCCAACACAATCAAAGCAACGGCAAGCGGGTCATTATCGCCATTTTTCAGGGCAATCATTACTCCGGCAATCATCATGATGAGACTTGCAACAATACCGATCACCACAATATAAGTCTCGGCATGCAAAAGCCTTTTTGCATAGTTTTCATTTTCGGACTTTAGGTTAAGAATGAGTTTCTCGGATTTTGTATTATAGTGTTCCATCGTGATATGTTCGCCCGACAGGAGTTCATTGACATTGATTTTCAGAAGTTCACATAACGCAAGCATAATCCCGGAATCGGGCATTGCTTTTCCCGTCTCCCATTTTGAGACCGCCCGGTCGCTGATACCGAGCTTCTCGGCAAGTGCGGCCTGTGTCATGCCCTGTTCCTTTCTGCAAGCGGCTATAAATTTTCCGATTTTGATTTGATCCATATCGGGCACCTCCTTTCATGGCTCCAGTGTATCCGAAACGGATGGTAATGAACAGGAACCGTCGGTTGATTTTGCCGATTCTACCGCTAGTTGGGCGGCTGAATTTCCCATTTTCGCTGCGATTCACTCCCCGATAAACTGGAATTTGACTATCTCTTAACTCGTTTTGATAAATGAAGTTCATTATCATCTACATAACCAAGTTT
>CANRMC010000136.1 GCA_947631605.1 uncultured Lachnospiraceae bacterium | reverse complement strand
TACCACGCATAGCCGCGGTTCAGTTCACGCCACTTCGCCCAGCCGACCGCCGCACCGCGGGACCGCCCGACCGAGCCAAGTGGAGTGAGCGTCCAAACGTGGTTGTGCCAGTTCGGCAGGAAATCCTTATACTTTTGGCACTGCTTTGAAGAAAGCAAACCACAGATATCAGTAAAATGTCTGCCTCCCGACTCGCCGTATGGACTTAAATCCATATCCATTGGCGCGAGAATTCTGCTGTCAAGATGCTGTTCGACAAACTGTTTGACCACCGTACATACAGAAGAATTGGGATAAAAATTTGTCCTTTCCCGGAAATCATCGAACGGATAACTTCCTATTGTCTTTCGCGTTACGCACAGAAGATTGCCATCGACCCTGCCCAGAAAAACAAAATTGATACCATTATGCTTAATGATATCCCCCGATTTGATAGTTATTGTTTCGCCCATAGTGTCCTCCTTTATATTTAAAACTGAATTTACCTCAATAGGTATAAGCGTTAGGCATTGCTGCCCGACGGAATTTTACCGCCCCATCGCTTTCGCGAATCGAACCTCGCCCTTATTAGGCAGGGTGGATTTCTGCCACATTTTTACCAGCGGCTTTTCCCGCCGCTTCTCGGAAAGAAGTGACGACTTCGTCATGCACATGAGCAATCGCACAGGCGTCACAATCAATTTTCATTCCTCGGTGGCAACATAAAAAGCACGAACGTCTGAAACGACAGACTGCCTCATACTCACTACAACTGTCAATTTGGCGATCCACCCCGATTTCTTCAAATTTTGTCGTTGCTATCACCTCCTGATGAAAATTGTAAATTTACGCAAACATATACTCTGCAATCTCGTCAAGCGAATACCCCGCGTCAAACAGAGCCTTGACATCTTCGGGAGTAAAACCAGCGTCATATGCATAGTTTGACAAGTCCTCATAATACTGACGCTCCAAATCGTCGAGACTCGCAAGTCTCGGCAAAATATCGCCTGTAGGAGTCATATACCAGTCGTCATATCCGCCATAATAACGGTTGTAGTAACGAGCATACAGCCCAGAATCGTCGAAGGCGGAACGGCTTATTCCGCCCACGCTGTTGATTCTCAGAATATCGCCACTGTTGATAGAAATCTTTTCATATTTGCCCAGCCTTATGCCTGATTTTTTCAGCCCATTTTTGAGGATTTCTTCGGTTGACGCATATATGTAAACCCTCTTTTTGGGGAAGTAATAAATGCACATCGGATTGTCGCCTTTGACAAAATAGAAGTTGTCATTTGCATCCAAAACCGTGATGGTCATACTGCCGAGGAGCTGTTCAGCCATATACTTCAGGCTCTCGAACGACAACTCTTTCTGGCTCTCAATAAGCTGGACAGCAATATAACTGTCGGTCTTGATATTGGTATCGGGAAGCTCTTTTTGAAGGCGAATTTCCTCGTCATTATAAATCACGCCATTATGTGCAAGCGCAAAAGAAATGTTAGCTCTGCCAGGGAATGGATGATTATTGTAATTCATTTCTGCCGCACCCTGAGTTGTCATACGGGTATGACCCATAATGACTTTCGTGTCGGCAGGAACCTTAAAACGCATTTTGTGCGCTGGAAGATCTCTCTTAGAAATTGTCAGTCTCTCATCGGTGTTATATGCGATTCCCGTCGCGTCAGTGCCGCGAGCCTCACACGCCACCGAAAGAGTGCGAAGGATACGATTCTTCTGCCATTTTGCGAGTGAATTATTGTGATCAAGGATTCCAAACAGGCAGCACATATTAAACCTCCTCGTCTGTTGTTACAGGATCGTTGATGTAAAGCTGACGTTCTTTGAGATACTGAATCAGCTCGGGCTCAGTGCAGTACTCACGGACAAAATCAGTCCAGCTCAGCTGCGAAATTTCGTCGTCGCCCAAAGTATAAGCAACATCGCAGATATGACTTGTGAGCTGTATAGTCGCAAGAAGCGTGTTGAGCTTCAGAGTGCCGCGGAAAATACGGAACTCAATCGTCTCCTCGTTGCAAAGATTAACGCAAGCGTAACGACCCATATTTCCCTTCTTTGCATGTTCGAGCATTTCTTTCGGAGTGTCCTTATATCCATATCTCGCCGCCCAACGATTGAGCTGAGACTCTGTACGGCGGCTGAACTTGAGTAACTCATCCCAGTGTTTCTCAAAGAAATACAGAACCCTCGCGATTGCAGCTTCCTGAACACGCTCAGTATCGCCGAATGAATTACGGTTGACGTGGATATGAAGCCCGCAACTTCCTGCCTGATGAGAAAGATAACCCAGACGTTTCGCTTTTTCCACGACCTCTTTCCACGGCATTTCGTTCATATGATAATCGAGAGTCATAGGGTGAGTGACAATCTCGAAGCCGTCGTGGAGCGAACCGTCGTGCTTGCAGTAGATACGCCAAGTATTTCTATTGGCAACAGCCATAACCTCCTCAGCTTTATAGTTGTCCGAGCCACCTTCGTCGATTTCAAGCTCAACGCCAAAATACCGTGTACCAGAACCGAAGAAAATCGGATCGGGCTTATAGTCATATTCGTCGATTGAGCTATCGCTTCTGTAACGATTATAGCAATCCTCGCAGTAGTCCTCATCGTCGTAGTCGAGATGATAAACTTCATCATAGGGCATAACTGCACCGCAGGAAGAGCATGTGCGATAATCGTGATAGTCGTAGCAGGATTCACAAAGCGGTGTATTAGAATCGCCCGCATTATCGTCGGCGAAAATAATATCGCCGCACTCGCAGCATACTACTGTGCGACTTTCGAGGCAGTCTGGACAGACATAATACTCGTCCTGAACGACTGTCATGTCGGAAATATCATACTCTTTTCCGCAGCAGTAACAAGTTACTTTGTTTTCTTCCATATTACTTGACCTCCATTTTGTTTTTTTATTTTCATAAATTTAGCGTTTCCGCTATTGGTCGAGAGGGATGGAGTCGAACCATCAAAAAAAGCCCTACCCGCAGAGCAGAGCCTCCCGATATTTTAAACAATCGTTTGAGCATTTTACTCTCATCGAAACCATTGCTTCAATCGCTACTCAACGCCGAAACACTGTTAGTTGGTTTGCGTTGCCTCACCTCGTCCATATTTACACAATACAGCGCCTCACGATTCAAGCTGGATATGCTCAAACAATCACGGAACTTTTCACTCTTGCGCCAGTGTCGTTGGTCGCATCCGTTCCTCAATAGACAAAGAGTTGCCAATAACAATATTCACAAAGCCGTGTTCGCACCACGCGCTCCGAAGTTCCGAATAAGTTGCAGAGGGAACAAGTCTAAAAGCTAAATTAGCCCATTGGAATCACCCCATTTATTATATATTTTTGGCGGGAAAAATCGGGATTGAACCGATACAAGCCTGATACTCATTTTCCCGTATGCGCCAAGCAATTACGCTCGGCGCAAGAAGGTCAGTAAATCTTGGCATGATACATGTCGATTTCCTTGCCCGCAAGAATGGCATTATAAAGCCTCTTATTCCTTGAGCGGGCAACCGCGAACTTAACCTTTCTGATAAGCTTTTTCATTAAGCAACCTCCTCTCCTTGCTTTCTGAATGACGTGAAAACTGCGTCATTTGCAATCAGGTACATAATATCCAAGACATTCCAGCCGACGCTAAACCGAGCAATCATCTTTGAGATGTTAAAGATTTCTTCGGTGGAAACCTCAGAAGAAGAAACTTCGGCAAGCATTTCAGAAAAATCCGTATTGTCGCCAAGAGTAAACAGCTTATTCCTGCGGCAAACGTCCTCGACTGCCTCAGCACTGAATCGCTGCACCATAATAATGTTTGGCATAGTCAAACCTCCTATATATTTCTAAAGCCGACGAGCGTCAGCTTCTTTGAATACCGAAGTTTTTTGACGAACTTTTCGCCGAGATACCTCGACTCAAACAGCTTTGTCACAACCTTGCCTGTTTGTTTTATCAGAAATGTCACTTCCATTTGAAACCTCCGCAGTCTGTCCGTTCTCTGATATGCAAAGAACATTTTCTTTTGAAAAAAGCCCCGACAGATAGAACGGGGCGCAGAAAACCAGTATTGTGAAATCGTGCAGGACAACCGTCGCGATGATACAGAGGGTGAGTAAAGCCGCGCCCAAAATCTTTTGTAAAATCAGAGTTTTATTCATCAGAATCCTCCTTACTTGCCTTGAATAGATACTTTTTCAAAAACTCTTCGACGGTCTTTTCACATTCGTCGGCAGAGTTGGTCAGTTTTGACGCAACGACAGTATCATTCTCGATAGCATAAATATATACAGAATCCGAATCAGACTTGGTATCATTATGTCTCATGCAAACTCGAATTCCTCGTTCGTTGTCCTCTGCTATAATTCCAAGCGCGATAGACCCGAAACAAGCAAATTCATTTGCAACTTCAATCGCCTCCTTCCATACCTTTTTGGGTGAAATTGAAATATTAACCGCCACGACGCTCAACCTCGCTTTCATTATCCTTGTTTTCCTCGCCGTACATATAATCCTGAGCCAATTTTGTTTTTGTAAAATTCAGCAGGATAACCGCGGGCGAAGCAGCTACAAACAGAATCAGCGCGGACAGAAAAGCCCTGTAAAAATCGCCCTCTAATAAACCGAGGATGAAGGTAATAACCCATATAAGGGAGACGACGTAACAGTTACATACGAGGTAGACAAATCTGACATTGCGGAAGTAGATCCGAATACTGGTGAAGTGAAAGGTAAAGCTCCCGGGGAGTGTGATGTTACAGTCACGCTGAAAGACCATGAAGGCAGAACTCTGGATACGAAGCATGTCACAGTCACAGTAACGGAGCCGAAGCCCAGCGGCGGACTGTTCAATCCGAATACATTCCGATTCTG
>CANRMC010000135.1 GCA_947631605.1 uncultured Lachnospiraceae bacterium | reverse complement strand
ATACCCCAAACCCCCACTTAACTGGTTTTAAGAAGTCGAGCACCGAGATAACTGTAAGTACTACCAGAACTATAACTCAAATTCCAACACCACAAACCCGCACAATCATCATCATGAGTAAAAGAACCGCCGACATAGGCAATACGATTGCCACTACCAAAATAAGCATAGTCGCAATAATAAGTTGAACTGCTACCACTTGCTTGAACTGGTAAACCAAATAAAGGATAATTAGCATCATATCCTAATTTAGAAACATATCCACCAGAAGATGCATTTGTATATCCTAATTTTTTATAATCACCTGTAAATGTATCTACTGCATATTTTGTTGGGTCAGTACATATATAAGCGACATAATCTTTAATATTAATACCATCAACAAAATTATATACATCACCATGAGGATTTTCCCATCCTCTATATATACAAGCACTTGAACCATTGTCTGAAAGACAACCTGATTTCATTCCTAGACTATTACATCCACCACTTGTTAATGTTGAACTGCTTGATACATTTCCTTGACCTAGTATTTTTTGGCTATTACTATCTGCATATTCAACTAAATATAACATTTGAAGAATAAACCAATGCCAATCAAGTTGACCCCAACCATCGCCTAGTTTTTTAGCATAACTTCTAAAATTAGTTATAGTGGTACTAACTAATGGCTTTTGACCGCTTCTACTAAATACACCTGATGATGAACCTGACATAGTAAATCTTCCTGCCATCCACTCTTTAATATGAGTAAAACCATCTATTTCACCATCTGCAATTTGAATATACTCATATTGACTATCTTGCCATCTTTTTACCCACATTTCAGGATATACTGTCATTACTTGACCTTTTGCACCTGTCCAATCAAATGTTGCATCACCTAATGTTGCCACAATTTGATTTTTAGATGCATCAAAATTAACTGTTTTTATATCTGCCCATGGTGATAAATTATCAAAATCATTTCTAACACCACTAGATAAATTACTTTGACTTTTAATGGCATTTGCTACTAATCCATCAGCATCATCCGTTCTTTCCCAAGTGGTTGCTGATGATGATAATAATTTTTTTACACCATATATTTTAGTAGCGGTTGGTGTACCTGATATTCGATTTGCTTCATTTTTGTTGTAAACATTTTTATCTGAATAAGGATAAAAAGCAAAATAATAAGTTTCACCATTGGTTAATCCGTTAATTTCAAAACCACTAGTTGAATACTTATTTCTTTCTTGATTATCTAATGCTAAAATACCATCAGATACATTAGTAGGATAACTTCCTACCTTATATACAACTTTTGTACCTTTCCAAGTACATAATAAAGTTCCATCATCATCATAAGTATCTTCAGGGTCATTCCAATTTAATGTTACTTTTTGATTTCCTGCTTTTATTTTTATACCTTTTACATTCATTGGAGCAACACCTGAATTACCATCAGATTTTCTATTTATATTTAATCTTCCTAACATATTATTTACCTCCTTCTATATTGGTTAATTGATATGTAACTGAAATATCTATATCTGCCTCAGGTTTTTCACTTGTAATAACTTTAAAACCTCCATCATAAGAGTCAACATACCCATCAACGATTTTCTCTTGATTTGGAATATCCATTGTAACTTCTATAAAATGTTTTGATGTAATATCCTCTTTTTTTACATCGTTTTCATAAAAATTAGTATCACTATTTAAGTTCCAATTAGCAACTGGCAATGTTGAAATAAACGATTTTAAATTACCATTTAATAACTTTGTAATATTAGTAGTATTAGTAGTAATTTTTTCCTTTTCAGTATTGGAATAATTATTATCAGTATGAACATAATTCTCATCAGCAATGAATTTACTATCATTAGTTAAATCACTTGTTTTGGTAGGTACTTTTATTTTATCTACTCTATCACTAACCTCATTTATTGCATTTAATAAAGCACCTGCTACATCCGTTCCTAATGTATCCTTAACTTTATCAAACCAAGAACCAAATTCTAAACCATAATCTCTTAATGCATTGCTAAATGTTGTACTATTAGTATCCATGGTATCATTAAAGGTTTTTGTAAATTCCTTAATTTTATTATCAAAATTAGTAGTAGTTGTTGAAATTAGAGTATCTGAGTCTGTTTTAAATTGATTTATAGTAACATTCATCGTATTTAATTGTTTTTCAAATGCTGTCTGAATTTGAATAAATAAATCCTCTGTATCAGGTGTTTCAATTGGTGATATTACATTACCACAATCACTATTTATAAATCTTGTATCCGTTACTAAATCTTGTGTTATAGTGGTTGTTCCTGCGGGAATACTAATTTTAGCAATTCTTAAATCATAAATAGTAGAACTTCTTACTAAATCAGGTGCAACTGGTTGGTCTGCAAATGTACCTTTTACAATTTGAGAAGTTATGGTTCTATTTACTAAATCTAATCTTATAACAACATTATCAATACGATTTAAAATACCATCTGCATTTTCAACACTTAATGTTTTAGGTAAAGCATTCCAATAACTATACCCATTAATAAAAGCTCTACCCTCACTAACATTAACAGACATATTATCATTTTCCGCTAATACATTACATCCATTATTAAAGATGCCATTTGAGAATAATGGTGTTAAAAGTGACGCAATATCTTCTGCATAATAAACTCTATCACCATTAACATCATTAAAAAAATAACTTTTTTCATTCATAATAATTCCTCCTATCATATATCATTATCTTCTTGTAATGCCTCCGCTAAAGGTGTACCAAATGTAACAAATATTTTTTGATTGCCATTCTCTATTGTTTCTTCTATTTCAGTAACCCTTTGTTTCATCACTACATTCCATTTTTCTTTTTTTACATTAACAATATCGCCTAAATCCCAACCTTTTTTATAATCATCCGCATAAACTGTAACCTCCATTGACTCTGTTTTATCTATTAAGTTTTCACTACCTTTGGTTTTTAGCATCTCTTTATAATCTTCAAGTGAAGTTTCTTCTGTCATTGCTTCTGAGGATGCATCGACAAAAGTTTCTCTTAAATCAAAATCATCATAATCACCTTTTTTGACTTCTACTATAATTCTGTTTTCGCCCTCACCTGAACCGCCAACTAATGCATAATTTTTTTCGGTTTTAGCATCAAATGTAAACTCTGCATTTTCAATATTAGACCTATCATCACTAAATTCATATCTAGTATTTGTTTTTTGACTTTCAGTTCTGTCTAATCCTTGATAATTTTCATAAACTAATTTTTTATTTTCTATATCTAAAACTATACGATGAGCAATTGTTGACCTTTTTGCAAGATTATTTAGATAATTATATACATTCTTATAAGTACATTGAAAAAGAATAGTATCTGAATTTAAGTCTGTATCTTTTATAACTAAATTTTTAAATGGTGTCATTTCATTTAATATCTTTCTTTCACCATCTAAAATTTTTCCATTAAAAGATATTTTCTTTTTTACTATTCTTCTATCTAATATACTCGATAAAAACCTACCAATTATTGTTAAGTCTACCTTATCACCATCATCATTTATTTTTATACTTTCGATTATACCAACTTCTACTGCATCCTCTCTAACAAGAAAATAATCATCATTTAAAAATTTTTGTGTCTGATTATCAAGTGATAAATGAAGTTCAAACTCACCTGCTTCAAAATACTTTCTTCGCCATCTTAAAGAACTAAAAGCATCTATAATTCCTACTAAATCCAAATTTCTGTTATAAACATAAATCAAAAAATCTTTAAACATTATACCGCCTCATATTCTGTAACATACTCTATAACTGCTTCTAAACTATCAACATTTTTTTCAGCATTATATCTAAAAGTATTTGAACCAGTATGAATTTGTAAAAACTTGCTACCATAAACAAATAAATTATTTATATTTTCTTCAATACCAGTTGATGCGGGAATATAAACAATGTTTTTGTTTTGTCTATATGTTGTAACAATGATTTTATCGCCAACTTGCATCTCTTTCTCTATTTTTAATTCTTCCCTAGTATCAACATTAAATAAGGATGGATTTGTAACAACATCATTTGCGGTAAATGTAATTGTCATACCAAATTCAATATTACTTGAATTAACAATTGTTGCCATAGATGTTGTATTTTTTGTACCAAATTTTATGCCAGTTGCTTTTGGAATAGATAATTTAAACTTAAAGCAAGGTTTCCAAGTTGCCATTTGATATACATTATTTTCTATATCAGTAAAATAAGGATTATGGCAAATTAAAGTAATTTGATATTGTTCATATATTTTACTTTTAACAGGTTTTATATCTTCTACTACATAACCTATTTTTCGAGCAATATCTTCTTCATAGTAATATAATGTGCCTTTTTTTCTTAAAGGAAATAAACGATATAATTTTTGCCTATTAATAATTTTATTATCTCTAATTGCAACAACTAATGTAATTACTCTTTTATCAACACTTGTATCAATATAATTCTCACCAATGGCAAATGCACTTTTTATTCCTGATACTGTTCCTGATACTTCATGAAATCCATCATCACTAACCAAGAAGAAAGGAAAAACATAAGTAAAGGTTATTTTTTCTTTTAAATAAGACTCACATACAATTCTTTTATACATATATTATCCCTCCTAACCATTTACCATTTTTAAATATTGCATTTCTTTTCTTACTTGTCTTGCATACTCACTTGGTGAGTCTTTTGGTGAATAAAAATTATAATTATTTGTTTCATAATTAGTAACAGGTGATATATTATTGCCATTTGAAGTTAAAAGTGAAGATGCACCAATTTTACTAACATTAACATTTGTTGCTAAATCAAAATCAGTAGGCAATGAACTTTTTATAGTATCATTTA
>CANRMC010000134.1 GCA_947631605.1 uncultured Lachnospiraceae bacterium | reverse complement strand
GTTAAGACGAATTAAGAACGTATATTTTACGTCTTTCCATTCAATTTATAATCCATTTTCCGTTTTCACCTCTATCAGCTTGATAGTTGGAAATTCGCTCACACAGAGCAGCAACGTTTCATCTTCAAGCCGGCGGTTTAATTCGTTTTTATTCATCGCTTCATCAAGCAGTTGAGCTGTATACGGAAGTATTATTGTTGCCTCGCTGTCGGGTCTGAGCCGCAGCTGAGTACTTTTGAAATTTTCGTCAATAATACGCCAAACTTCATAGTCAACAGGCACCTTTAACGCACCGTTATAAGCATTCAGTCCAAGACAGTCAATGTATCCTGACTCATTTCCTTCGTTTTTGACGGTGACCTCGACCATTAGACAATAAGTATGTATTGGGAATAAACCATATTTCGTAATCTCTGCCTCGTAGCTATTCATTAGTTCCGTATAGTCTACAAGATAGGTTTTGTTCACCCTGATTGAGTACCCGGCGGTATCCTCCTCACTTGTCGTGATAAAGTCGCCGTCAAGCGGCACAAACTCGCCAGTCTGATATATTTCAACTTCTGATCTAAACGCCTTAGCGTTCACACCATAGCATTTTACTGCCCAAACTATCAAGAGCAGTATAGCAATAACACATGAAATAAAAGCTGCAAGCCGCTTATTCCTTGTCATAGGTCTGAAAAGCATAATCTATACCTCGCTTTCATTCGGAACGTACCTGTCCGTAATTTTCCCGCTCTTAATGCAGATAACATCGTCCGCCAGTTCATCAAGTACCTCACCGTCGTGACATGAGATTATAACTGTTGCCCCGCGCTCCTTCTCAGCGCGTACTATCCTCTTGACCATTTCAACTCCGCTTTCGTCAAGCGAGTTTGTCGGCTCATCTAAAAGAACAATATCCGGCTTTTCCATAATGGCAGCAGCGATACCAAGTCGTTGCTTCATTCCAAGGGAATATTTGCGATACTTTTTATTCATATTTTCCGTAAGACCAACTATATTAAACACTTCTTTAATTCTGTCTGCGTTTATTTCCGACTTTATATCCGCTAAAAGGCAAAGGTTTTCATAACCCGTATATCCATTTAAAAAGGCAGGATTTTCAAGCATTACACCAATACTTGGCGGGAAAGTTATATCCTTGCCGAGTACTTTGCCATCTATAGAAACCGTTCCCATTGTCGGGTAAATAAGTCCTGCTATCAGACGCATGAGCATCGTTTTTCCCGACCCGTTTATGCCTTTAAAACCGGTTATTTGATTCGACGGTATCTCTATGTCAAAATCGTCAATGACAATGCTTTTACCTATCTTTTTTGTAACATGATTAAAAATTATTGCCACTTTTCATTCCTCCCTGCTTAAAATATCATATCGTCTGAACCTGACCGCGCCCAAAGCCACGCAAATGACAGAAAGCGTTATCATCGAAACTTCGCCAACTGTTGCATTCATTCCATCTGTGATTACTTTATTACAGCGTGCTGCCATAGCGTAGTTGCCGAACAGGAGAGGACTTTGCGTGTGCGAAGACATTATGCAGATTGTCGCAGAAATTATATACGCAAATGCCGGTTTGATGATTATACTGAGTGTCAGCTGCATTAAGCCTATCGACACTGTAAAGAGGAGCGGTAATAGCAATAGCTCCGTCGATAGGTCGATTTGCTCAAACGGTATCAAGGTTTTTCCGAAATCAAGATATAAATGTACGTTTTGAGTTATTTCCAAAGAAATTGTTTCTCGGCTTGCAACTGCCAATAACACAAGCACTGCCCACGAAGCAAAGTAATACATACATATAGCTATTACTTGCCAACTGCATTTTGAAAGCCACCAAGTCACTCTGCCTCCTGACCGATATATTGTCTGCTGCCCAAACCCATTAAGATCGGCGGAAGTGTAGTTAAGGGTGAAATAGAGTATTAAAAGATGATTTAACAGCCATAGATACGGAACTTTGAACGGCTCTCCGGGAGTAGGTACATATTTTTTAATACCTCCGTATAAATACATAAAGTATTCGCCGAGCGTAAAACCGGTATCAAAAGAGCGGCAAACGGATTGGCAATCTAAAAACACAATAGTAGTAAACAGTGCTATGCCGATATAGCTCATGTACTTTTTTAACAAACCATTACGAAGATCAAAGCGCAGAAACTTAATATATTTCATTTTTGCGCCCCTTAATAAAAACCGTCCCGAGTGAAAAGGCAACCAGTGCGACAGTTATGAAAAGAATGACCTTCGAGTTTTGGAAAAATTGAATCGAACGGGAGTGGAGAAATTTTGTCGGGTCAATCTCATAAGGAGTAACTGTACTTCTGAATCTGTTGAATAACGCATTCTCCGCATAACCGACTGCCAATGTTACTACAAACGGCATAAATAATATTGCGAAAAGATTTTTAATATAAAACGAAATTGCATAGCTTAACAGAGCATATATACCTCCGTAAAGAGTATTAAGCATAACAAAAAGGAACATATGTAAAAAAGGGTGAGTAAAGAAAAGATCTGCCCACATTGTTCCAAAGTACACAATATTAAAGAAGTTATATCCTGCCCACGGCATATGATATGGGATATATGCCGATACCATCAGTATATTTATTATATATGGAATGAGTATTACTGCAGCGCCGCTTAAAAACACCGCGCAGGTTTTGGCAAACAAGTATTTTTTTCTCTCTGTTCTTGTAGCAACGTTTTTTAGGTATCCGCATTTGCGCTCGACATGGTAAGACCAAGCAAACGGTATTGCCGCCCCTATTGGTATCAGCGTAAAGAAAACAGTGTATGCGAGCGAAAGCATATCTCCTCCAAGCCAAGCACTGAACAATGACATTATTGCAAAATCAGGACTGTATTTACTGTTTCCTTCAGCATCGACATAACGGTTTAGTTCTTCCGGATTGTATCCGCTCCAAGACTCAATATAGTACAATGCACTAAGAGTTGCAAACAGTGTCATCATAACGAGAGCAAACAAAAAGGCCTTTGAGCATATTGAACGCTTTATTTCATTTCTGATCATTGTCAAATCTCCCCAGCAGATCCACAAAAACTATCGCGTCGCCGCTTTCCGACGGCTTCTTTGAGTATTTTGCCAGATACACATTCTTATCATCTATTAGCGTCTGCTGATAGAACATACCTATTTTGAAACTAAATTCTTCGCCCGAAACAAGAGGAGTTTTGAATGTGTAAAAGTCCGTATCGGGATCAAATTCCTTCCCGGTCAAAGCGTTAATATCACCTTCATGGGGACACTCGCTGAAATAGCATACATCTGAACAATTTGCATTTTCGCCATCGTCATATTTAGAATAATATTCATAATCAGCACCATAGCGAACGGCTGAATTCCACATGAATCTGCAAATAATGCTGTTATTTGCGGATTCATCGGTCGGATTCTGATATTCCCCCGTAATATCTGCTACAATGAACTTTGCTCTATCGGCAAAATTGTCAAGAGCATATTCCCTTATTTCTTCAATCGGTATTTCACTTTCGTAGACCGAGTCGTATACCGTTACCGAATCAACACGAAAGCTTAATCCTTCGGTGCCGTCATATGTGCCATAACTGTCGTTATAGGCGTAGTAATCAGAAAATTGCTCGCCGACAGGTACATACTTGATATTTATGTCCGCCTCCCACTCGGATTGCAGAGTGGTGACCTCAACAGCTTCGCCATCTTCATTTATTACTGTAGGCATGGTTGGCTCTGTTTGAATATAATCATTTATGCCGCTTTGTAACCTGTCATCGAATTCCCTATATGAACAACCGCTAAGCAGCAGCATACACGTCAACATAATAGGTGCTATTTTCATGGTAGTTGTCTCCTTTTCTATGGAAGTATGTTCAATCACTCATAAATACTTATATATCAGTCCTATATCTAAGCGATGTTTGAAAAAGATAATACAGCTATAGACCTAATATATAGGTTGAAAATAAAAATACAACGGGTCGAGCGGCTAAGCCATTAAAGATTAGCCGCTCTTGAAATGTTTCGTTATGCGAAAAATTAGTTATAGGAGGGATAGGTGTTAGACCCTATATCAGCACTCCAGTCTCCGCGAGCAATACCGCCGTAATTCGAATATACATGACCATATAACTGAACATAGCAAGATCCGTTGAATCTCTCATAAGCGAGATTCTTCAAAGTACCCTGAGTACCAAGTTCAACTCTCGGCATAGGTCTTGCTGTTCCGCTACTTGTATATGTCGATACGTCGATTAGTCTGCCTGTGGAGGTTTTAGCTGCATAAATATATGCATAGAAGTACTTGGGACATGAAGTGCCACCCAAGCCGTTGTAATTGACATACACTGAGGAGTCGGTAGACTTCTGCCTTTTGGAACCGGAATTGGGTACATCTGCGGTAGAACCTGCAGTTAATGTGATGCTGAAAGTTACGGGTGTAGTATCAGCAAATGCGGTAACCGCCATTGTAGAAACAGCAATTATGGTTGCTAAAACGATTGCTATGATTCTTTTCATAATAATTCTCCTTTTAAAGTAAACTTTGTATTATTTTGTTTGTGCGATTGGCTTATAATCAAGCATAGACTTATCACTAAGGGAATGATGACACGAAAATTACGTTTGCCATTCAATCACTTCCTCAAAAAATATATTATTTCCCGCGGGGTAAATAATCTTTTGTTTCTACCCCAATTATATTTTGCATCTTGTATAAAGTCAACGATTTAGGCACAACGCGCACTTTTTGGGCATAACAGGCTAAAGTAAGCGACAGGATAGTTGTTTTTAAAATTTTAAAAATGAATGAGAAATTTTATAGCAGTATACCACAAAATAATAGTATTGTCAACACAATATTTACATTAAATCTTGAGCGGACTAAGAGTATAATATATTGTGTATACCTATCAAAAACGGAGATGACTTTTAAAATGAATCTATGCGACAAACTGAAAGACCTGCGTCAGTCAAAGGGCATTACTGTTTAC
>CANRMC010000133.1 GCA_947631605.1 uncultured Lachnospiraceae bacterium | reverse complement strand
GAACCCATATCCAGATACTGCTTTGCAGTAAGCTCAGGCATACCATACTTGTCAGGATTGAAATAATTGATGATAATATTTGTACCGGTTGTAGAATCATAAGCAACTGCACAATAAGAGATTTCCTGATCATAAGGAGAAACCTCTCCGCTCTGAAGCTTATTCAGGTTATCTTCCTCAACGCCTGCGATACTTGCGATCTCGCTGTTTGAGTAGAATTTCCATGTGCTTCCGTCTACTTCGATCTTAAAGCCGAAAAGATCGTTCGTATAGGTATTTCCATCAAAAGTTCCAACAGAACCCGTCTTGCCGGAAGTATTTCCGCCTTCGCCTTCTGCATCCGGAGTTTCTGTATCGGATGTATCTTCCGGTGCTATTGTGTCTTCCTGTGTATCTTCCGGTGCTGTTGTATCTTCCTGTGTAATATCCTGTGTCTGCTCGGAATCTCCAGCAGGTGAGCTCATTCCGCTGTCTTTTCCACATCCGGAAAGTCCTGCGATCATCATAATACCGGCTAATGCCAATGCGATTTTCTTTTTCATTTTACCCTCCACTTAATTTTGAAAATTAATAATAAACATATGGCATTATACAACGACTTTTCTTTATCGTCAAGCAAATTATCTTTTTCCCGGAAGTCTTGTGAATTATCTTTTTTTCGTAAGTCTTGCAATCCGTTTTCTGCTCTGCTATCATTTTATCCGGATACGGATTTTTCCGTTGTCCACAGGCTCTTTTTACAAATTGCTTTCCATGAGGAGTTGAGAAAAATGATAGACTTACACGTACATTCGACTGCGTCCGACGGTACGCTCTCACCTGCACAGGTTGCGGAAACGGCTGTTTCCCACAATCTGACTGCGATAGCCCTCACAGACCATGATACCATAGACGGCATACCAGAGATCATGTCCTGTAAAGCGGCGTCCTCGATTGAAATCATACCGGGGATCGAGCTTTCCTGTTATTATGAAAACCGTGAAATCCATATTCTGGGACTTTTCGCAGATTATCAGGATCCGGATTTCATACAACGGCTGGAGGAATTAAAAGAAGCAAGAAAGAACCGGAATCTTCGAATGATACAGTTAATGCAGGCAGACGGAATCCCGGTCACATACAAAAAATTACTCCATGGTTCTCCAAACAGTGTTATCACCAGAGCGCATTTCGCCAGAGTGCTGGTAGAGGAGGGCGTCTGCAAAGATAAGGAACAGGCATTCCGGAAATACATCGGCGTCGGCTGCAAATATTATCTTCCAAAAGAACGGGTAACTTGCGAAATGGCAATGGAGATTCTAAAGAATTATTGCAAAATCCCGGTTCTTGCCCATCCGCTCATTTACAAGCTGGGCTACCGGAAGATCGAGGAACTGCTGGAATATCTGAAACCATTAGGATTATACGGCATGGAGTGTTACCACTCCTCCAACAATTCCTATGAAAGTAAGATCTTACGGGAAATGGCAGAGAGACACGGATTATTAATATCCGGCGGTTCCGACTTCCATGGCGCAAATAAATCAGATATCCAGATTGGAAAAGGCAGGGGCGGTCTTGCAATCCCTGAACGCCTTCTCACAGAAATGAAGGAATTCATCAAAAAAAGAGACGCTGTCTGACAGCATCTCTTTTTTCGTATTCAAATATTAAAAAGATTACTTCTTATCCTCTTCTTCAATCTCGGCAGTGCCGGCTTTTTCTATCTCGGCAATGGCGCGCTTATGCATCGGGATCCGGCAATGTTTATCGTTACCGAACTCTACAATAACCATGGAATCTTCATCGATCACATCCAGTACCGTTCCGTAGAATCCGCTGGTTGTCATGATATTATCGCCCGGTTCGATCGAGTTCTGAATATCTTCCTGCTTTTTCTGCTGCTTCTTCTGCGGACGGATCAGCAGAAAATACATCAATCCGAAAAGAAATACCAGATATAAAACAATCGCCAGCCAGCCTACGCCCTTCTGAGCGCCTTCTTCCGCCTGTGTCAGTATCATTAAATAATTCGCCATAATCTTCCTCCATTAATTTTTATTTGCAAAATCGATCAGCTTCTGCTTTTTATATTCTGCAAATCGTTTTTCTTCAATCGCTTCGCGAATTTCTTTCATCATATTATTATAAAAATACAAATTATGCAAGACGCAAAATCGCATTCCCAGCATTTCTTTTGCTTTCAACAGGTGCCGGATATAAGCTCTGGAATATCTGCGGCATACCGGGCAGCCGCACCCTTCTTCGATCGGCGCGCCGTCGGTTTCATATTTCTGATTAAAAAGATTCAGCTTTCCGTGATTGGTATAAACGTGTCCATGCCTGCCGTTTCGGGAAGGATATACACAGTCAAAAAAATCAACGCCCCGGTCAACGGCTTCCAGAATATTGGACGGCGTTCCGACTCCCATCAGATAAGTCGGTTTATTTCTTGGAAGGCGCGGAACCGTAACATCTAAGATATGGTACATTTCTTCGTGGCTTTCTCCCACAGCAAGACCGCCAATGGCATAACCGTCCAGATTCATTTCTGCGATTTCCTGTGCGTGTTCGATGCGGACATCTTCCAGAATCCCGCCCTGATTGATACCAAAAAGCATTTGCTTTTTATTAATGGTATCTTCTCTTTGGTTCAGTTCCTCCATTTTGTCCCTGCACCTTTGCAGCCAGCGGGTTGTCCGTTCTACAGACTGCCGGATGTATCGTTCCTCTGCCAAAGCTGGCGGGCATTCGTCAAATGCCATAGCGATCGTAGACGCCAGATTAGACTGGATCTGCATGCTTTCTTCCGGCCCCATGAATATTTTTTTACCGTCGATATGAGAATGGAAATAGACCCCTTCTTCTTTGATCTTCCGGAGTCCGTTCAATGAGAAAACTTGAAATCCGCCGGAATCCGTAAGGATCGGTTTGTTCCATGACATAAAAGCGTGAAGACCGCCCATTTTTTTTACGATCTCATCTCCCGGACGCACATGCAGATGATAGGTATTCGAAAGTTCCACCTGCGTCCCGATTTCCTCCAAATCAGAGGAAGCCACAGCACCTTTGATTGCTGCGGCTGTTCCTACATTCATAAATACCGGCGTTTGGATCACGCCATGCGGCGTTTCTAATTCCGCACGTTTTGCCATTCCGTCTTCGCTTATAATTTTATACATATTCTGTCCTGCTACTCGGTCCGTTTTGCAAGCGTAAGTTCAAATTTCATCTGCTGGTATGCGCCCATGGAATCTGTACGGTATACGGTTACCCGAACCTTGTCGCCTTCTTCTTTTTCTTTCACCATAGTGGATAATTCTTCCATAGTATATACTGTTTTGCCGTCAAATTCAACAATAATATCACCTGCATGAAGACCTCCTGCCTCCGCCGGAGAGCCTGCTTCTATCTCCTTGACATAGATTCCCTCCGGAAATCCGTAGATCTGGGAATATTCCTTGCTGATATCCGCACCGGTAATTCCCATATAAACGGTACCGTTGTTTCCGCTGATAATATCATTGATGATATCCATCGCCTCGTTGATCGGGATTGCAAATCCCATGCCCTCTACTTTGCTGTCTACATACTTGATCGAATTGATTCCGATCACACGACCATTGATATCGATCAGTGCGCCGCCGCTGTTGCCCGGATTGATAGCCGCATCGGTCTGAATATAGGTGCCTTCCGAATCCTGGATCATACGGTCCAGAGCGCTGATATAACCGACGGTTACCGACTGTCCGTAGCCCAGGGCATTTCCAAATGCAATAGCAGGCTCACCGACCGTCAGTTTGTCGGAATCGCCGATTTCTGCTATAGTAACTGCCTTTGCCGTAGAATCTTTCATATCACTGAATTTTACTTCGCAGACTGCGATATCCATATCTTCATCATAGCCTTTGACCGTTGCCTTTACGACTTCACCGTCCACGAAACCGACGTTGATCTCGTCCGCGCCGTTTACTACATGGTAGTTGGTCGCAATATATAAAACGTCATCCGACTTACCGATGATGATTCCCGAACCCGCGCCGCTCTGATACTGTTCGTATTCCTGATAAAAGAACTGATACTGTGTCAGAACCGTTGTCGTGATCGATACGATAGAAGGCTTTACCTTTTCTGCAATATCCGAAACATCATAAACCAGCGTATGGGTTGCCGTGTCATCGATATTAGCAAGCTGCTGTGTGCTTACACTATCCGGATCTGCCGATTCCACTTTTTCATGCTGCGCCTTTCCTTCGTCTCCCTTAAAATAAGCGACTCCGTAATTCACGCCCTGAAAAGCAGCCCCAGCCGTAAGACCGAAGATAAGTCCGGCAGCGACCATCCGTCCCGCCTTTCTGCCAAAAGTATCCTTCTTCGCTTTCTTAACCTTCGTCTTTTTCCTGCGCTTCTTTTCTTTCTTCGGTTCTTGTCCGGCATAAGAAGCGGAATGATGATCATAATAATTTGCGGAATCCGGCCTGCCGTACTGCATGACATACGGCTCGCTTCCGTCACTCCGCAGCTCTCCGGTGGCTCCTTCCGCTGCCGGATCTTCATATTCTGAACTCCCATTTTCCGGGTATGTGTTCTCTACCTGTTCATATTCTTCGTGTTCCTCATATTCACCGTTCATTCAAACAGCCCCTTTCTTAATGTCTATCCATAATCTAACACTCAAATGTGTTTCTTTTGTGTTAATGCTGTTGATTTTTTTTGAAAAATAAGTTACCTTATTCCTATCTGTATATTATGGTATTTGTAAATGAGAAATTAATTGAAGAACAGAGGGAGGAGATTATTTTGTAATTATATTTTTGCTTTAAGTGGATATGGAGAAGAACAATTTGACATTATGTATGAATGGATAATCAGGCATATCTCAATAAAGAGAGAAGTATAAAATATATTACATAATGAAACAGCGTTTAGTAGAGATGAAATATAAAAAACAATAGGCGATTGCGAAACGAATGCTTAAAAGTTGTAAATATGACCATCTAATCGAACATTGAAAAGGAATCTGACAAT
>CANRMC010000132.1 GCA_947631605.1 uncultured Lachnospiraceae bacterium | reverse complement strand
TCCCATTGGCGGTCTCTGCTGCTGCATCGGCTGGCCCTGCGGCCCTACTGGCTGTCCCTGTGGTCCCATTGGCGGTCTCTGCTGCTGCATCGGCTGGCCCTGCGGCCCTACTGGCTGTCCCTGTGGTCCCATCGGTGGTCTCTGCTGCTGCATCGGCTGGCCCTGCGGTCCCATTGGTTCCTGTGGCCCCGTCGGTTGCTGCATTGGCTGCCCCTGTGGTCCCATCGGTCCCTGCGGTCCCTGCGGCTGTCCGTAGCCCATCATATCTGCTGTCAATACTGTCGTATCCTGTTCCGCATCCGGCGCTTCTTCCATCACATCAGAAAGTGATAATGTATCTGATTTTTGGGTTTCCGGTTTAATTACTTCCGGTATTTCATCAGATACAGGCGCTTCAGCTCCTTCGGGAACAGAAGTTTTTTCCGGTTTCTCACCTTCAGAATCCTGGAGTTTTTTGCCACATACCTGGCAGAACTGGTCAGAATCTGAGTAAGTGATACCACAACATACTTTACTCATAAATACCTCCTCGCAATCGGTGAAAAATCAGCTTTTTTCACATTATATGATACATATAAGCATAAAAATCAATCCTGAAATGATTAATTTTTTCTTTCACCAGTATACAACTTATTTACCGTTTCTTCAATCGTTTTCGCACCTTTTTGACGAATATCGGTATTTACATTTTGATTTTAAATGTTATAATGAGCATTAGTGAGCCTGAACTCGGCTTTTTTGCCGTGGGAAAGGCATTATTCTGTGTAATATAACGATAAAGGATTGGATGTCAATTATGAAAAAACACATTGAAATCAGATGGCATGGCAGAGGCGGTCAGGGCGCCAAGACAGCCGCTCTCCTGCTTGCAGACGTAGCATTTAACACAGGCATGTATGTGCAGGGTTTTCCGGAATACGGGCCGGAGCGTATGGGCGCCCCGATCACTGCCTATAACCGGATCGGCGATACTCCGATCCGCGCGCACTCCAATATATACACGCCGGATTATGTTGTGGTAGTCGATGAGACGCTCTTACATACCGTAGATGTAACCAACGGTTTGAAGGAAGATGGTGCGATCATTATCAATACGGACAAACCGAAAGAGGAAATCCTTCCGCTGTTAAACGGTTATAAGGGCGGCGTCCATACGATAGACGCAAGAAGGATATCAATAGAAGCGCTCGGTAAATATTTCCCGAACTCTCCAATGCTTGCAGCCATCGTCAAAGTTGCAAACATCATGAAAGAGGATGAATTTTTAAGTCAGATGGAAGCTTCCTATCAGCATAAGTTCGCTAAGAAACCGGAAGTAATCGAAGGAAATATGAAAGCCCTTAAAATGGCATTTTCGGAGGTGCAGTAATGGCAAGTCAGAGAACAGATATCAGTAAGATCAATGAAAAAAGTCCATATACGGAAATCACGCCGGGAAATCAGATTTACGGCGGCGGCGGTTCCAGAGAATTTAAGACCGGCGAGTGGCGGACGCAGACTCCGGTCATGAACTGGGAAAAATGCGCTCAATGCCTGCTCTGCGCTCCGTTCTGTCCGGACAGTTGTATTCCGGTCGAAGACGGCAAACGTCAGGATTTTGATTACGACCACTGCAAAGGCTGCGGTATCTGCGCCAAAGTATGCAGTTTCAATGCTATTACAATGAAGGAGGGGATCTAATATGTCGATTCGTGAAAGAATGTCCGGAAATGAAGCGGTGGCATTCGGTATCAAGCAGGTAAATCCGGACGTCATGCCTGCGTTCCCGATCACTCCTTCTACTGAAATCCCGCAGATGGTTTCAACCTTTATTGCAAACGGAGAAATCGATACGGAATTCATTCCGGTCGAATCCGAGCATAGTTCCATGAGCGCCACTATCGGTGCTTCCGCCGCAGGCGCCAGAGCCCTTACGGCAACTTCCTCCTGCGGACTCGCTTTTATGTGGGAAGAGCTTTATATTGCGGCATCCGACCGGCTGCCGTTGGTTCTCTGCCTCGTAAACCGCGCCCTGACCGGACCGATCAATATCAACTGCGACCATTCTGACAGCATGGGCGCCAGAGACTCCGGCTGGCTTCAGGTCTACGCCGAAAACAATCAGGAAGCCTATGATAATTTCCTTATGGCTTATCGGGTAACCGAGCATAAAGACGTAAAACTCCCGATGATGGTATGTCAGGACGGTTTCATTACCAGCCATGCGGTAGAAAATATCAATCTTCTGGAAACGGAAACCGTTCGGAAGTTCGTGGGAAATTACGAACCGGAAAATTATCTTCTGAACAGTGATATGCCTATGGCAATCGGTCCGTATGCCAATTCTCCATTTTATATGGAAACAAAAATGAACCAAAGACTTGCTATGAAGAATGCAAAAAAAGTCATTTTGGACGTTTGCAATGAGTTTGCGGAAATATCCGGCAGACACTACGGCTTCTTTGAAGAATATCAATTATCCGACGCCGATTATGCGTTGGTTATGATCGGTTCCGCCGCAGGAACCACAAAAGACGCTATTGACAACCTCCGCGAGGCAGGCATTAAAGCAGGACTACTGAAGATCAGAGTCTTCCGTCCGTTCCCGGACGAAGAAATTGCCGCTGCCCTGAAACATGTAAAGGTCGTCGCTATCATGGACCGTTCCGAAGGCTTCTCAGCAACCGGCGGACCGATTGGCGCAGAAGTGAAAGCCGCTTTATATGATGCGGGCGCCGACGTCATTGCCGTTAATTATTTCTACGGCATCGGCGGACGGGACTATACGGTGGAAGACGCGGAAGCGATCTATCAGGAACTGATCGAGATCGGAAACGGTACAAAGAAACCGGAACAATTTAAATATATCGGATTAAGGAAGTAGGAGGGACGAGAAATGGCTTATAATTTTAAAGAAGTAATGAGTAAACCAGAGCGTCTTGCTCCGGGACACAGAATGTGCGCAGGCTGCGGCGGTACGATTGCCGTTCGTATGGTACTCCGCGCCCTGAAGGAAGGGGACAAAGCAGTCGTCGGCAATGCCACAGGCTGTCTGGAAGTTTCCACCTTTATGTATCCATATACTTCCTATGAAGACAGTTATATCCATAATGCATTTGAAAATGCCGGCGCTACCCTGTCCGGCGTAGAAACCGCATTTCATGCATTGAAGAAAAAAGGAAAGATCAAAGACGACTACAAGTTCATCACTTTCGGCGGTGACGGCGGAACCTATGACATCGGTTTACAGTCTCTGTCAGGGGCTATGGAACGTAACCACGATATGGTCTATGTCTGCTATGATAACGGTGCCTATATGAATACCGGTATTCAGCGTTCTTCCGCTACTCCGATGTATGCGGACACCACTACCACGCCGGTCGGTTCCTGCTCCAACGGTAAGATGCAGAACCGGAAGGATCTGGCGTCTATCCTTGCCGCCCATGATATTCCATATGTAGCGCAATCCACATTTACAAATACGATGAAGGATCTGTATACCAAATCCGAGAAAGCGATTTATACACCGGGTGCGGCATTTTTAAATGTCATGGCTCCATGCCCGCGTGGCTGGCGGTATGATCCTGCCGATATCCTGACTATCTGCAAGCTTGCAGTGGAAACCTGCTACTGGCCGCTTTTCGAAGTGATCGAAGGCAAGTGGATATTGAACTACGAACCAAAGAAAAAGCTTCCGATTGAAGATTTCTTACGTTCTCAGGGAAGATTCAAACACCTTTTCAAACCGGAAAACGAACATCTGCTGGAGCAGTACCAGCAGGAGGTAGACCGCCGCTGGGAAGAACTCCTCTTTAAGTGTTCCCGATGATCCGGTATGTTATATAAGAAAGATCAAAAATAAGGAGGTTCTTTTTCATGAAAGTAACGATTTCAGACGCAGTCAAATATATCGGGGTAGACGACAGAGACATTGATCTGTTTGAAAGCCAGTATGTAGTGCCAAACGGCGTTTCCTACAATTCTTATCTGATCCTTGACGAGAAGATCGCCGTCATGGATACCGTAGACGCAAGAAAGACCGCAGAATGGGAAACCAATCTGAAAGCCGAGCTGGGCGGCAGAAAACCGGATTATCTGGTTATCTCCCACTTGGAGCCGGATCATGCAGGAAGCATTGCCTGTCTTCTTTCCCTCTATCCGGAAATTACGCTTGTAGGAAATGCAAAAACTTTCCAAATGCTTCCACAGTTCATGGCTGTCAATCCGGACACTCAGATGATAACCGTAAAAGAAGGCGATACGCTTTCTCTCGGAACCCATACGTTGAGTTTTTATATGGCTCCTATGGTTCACTGGCCGGAGGTTATGGTTACATACGAAAGCAGCGAGAAAATCCTTTTTTCCGCAGACGGCTTCGGAAAATTCGGCGCACTGGACACGGACGAGGACTGGGCGTGTGAAGCAAGAAGATATTATTTCAATATTGTCGGAAAATACGGCATGCCGGTACAGGCATTGCTGAAAAAGGCTGCCGGACTGGATATTGCTGTTATCTGCCCGCTTCATGGACCGATCCTGAAAGAAGATTTAGGATATTATGTCAACCTGTACCAGACATGGAGCAGCTACACGCCGGAAAATAAAGGCGTACTCATCGCAGTTGCTTCCATCCACGGTAATACTGCTAAGGCTGCAAAAAAACTGGAGCAGCTTCTCATTGAAAAGGGTGAGGAAAAGGTTGTCGTAAGCGACCTCGCAAGAGATGATATGGCGGAAGTGATCGAAGACGCTTTCCGCTATGACCGTATGATCCTTGCAGCATCGAGCTATGACGCAGGCGTATTTCCGTGTATGCAGGATTTCCTGCACCATTTAAAAGCAAAGGCATACCAGAAACGTACCGTTGGAATCCTGGAAAACGGTTCTTGGGCGCCGTCCGCAGGAAAGACCATGAAAGCGATCCTGGAAACCATGACGAATGTAACTCTGCTTGAACCGATGGTTACCATCCGATCCACTTTAAAGGAAGAAAATATGGCTGATCTGGAAGCACTTGCAGACGCCATTATCGCAGCCGGAAAATAAACTTCGGAATATATAAAAAGGGACTGTTTTTACAGTCCCTTCAGACTGTCGACAAAGTCCCGCACATCTATGCGGGATTTTTCTGTGTGAAGTGCCAAGAAGTATACTGTTTATGC
>CANRMC010000131.1 GCA_947631605.1 uncultured Lachnospiraceae bacterium | reverse complement strand
GGATAAGGCTGCTATACTGTTATCCGGAGGAGATCTATGACGAACTCATAACGGAAATGGCGGAAAATCCAAAGGTGTTACATTATATAGACATACCGCTTCAACATTCTGAAGACGACATACTCCGGAAGATGGGAAGACGGATCGATAAAAAAGGGATCACGGAGGTGATCCGGAAACTGCGGGATCGTATGCCGGACATTGCACTCCGGACTACATTTATAACCGGTTTTCCGGGAGAAACCGAGAAGCAGCATGAAGCGCTTCTTCGATTTATCAATGAGATCGAATTTGACCGTCTCGGCGTATTTTCCTATTCGCCGGAGGAAGGAACGCCTGCCTGCGGCTTTCCGGATCAGGTGCCGGAAGAAACGGCGGAGCGTTATCGAAATGAGATCATGGAGCTTCAGCAGGAGATTTCTTATGATAAGAACCAGACGTTCGTCGGAAAAACGCTTCCGGTCATCATAGAAGGCTATATTGCGGAAAATGACGTTTATGCGGCAAGGTCCTATCGGGACGCGCCGAATGTGGACGGATATGTTTTTTTAACCTGTGACTATGAACTGATATCGGGTTCCATTGTAAATGCACATATTACGGAAGCCGGAGAATACGATTTGATAGGAGAGATAGAAGCATGAATCTGCCAAATAAATTAACAGTATTTCGAGTGATCTTAATTCCATTTTTTCTTGTTTTCTTAATGGTGCCGCAGATTCCCGGCGGGAAATGGATCGCATTTTCCATATTTATCATAGCAAGTCTTACAGATACCTTTGACGGCATGATCGCCAGAAAATATCATATGATCACGGATTTTGGAAAGTTTATGGATCCGCTTGCGGACAAACTTCTGGTCTGTTCCGCAATGATCGCCCTTATTGATCTGGGAAGGATCCCGGCATGGGTGGTGATCATGATCATTGCAAGGGAATTTATCATCAGCGGCTTTCGGCTTGTGGCGTCCGATAACGGCGTTGTGATCGCTGCCGGCTGGTGGGGAAAGGTAAAAACCGTAGTGCAGATGATCATGGTACTGGTTCTGATCGCTGATTTCGGAGGAACGGTATTTCATATTATCGAGCAGGTTTTGATCTATGCGGCGCTGGCGCTTACAGTGCTTTCCCTGATCGATTATATCGTGAAGAATAAAGACGTGATCTCAGATTACAAATAAGTGGAAAATATTTGTTGAAATCCATATCTAAAAGTAATAAAATAGAATCGGCAAATTTGGTTCTGTTTTCCGACAGACCATAGAATAAATACAAACGGAGGGCTGGAAATGAGCAACAAACTTAGTCTGTCAGCAAGTGAAAGAATTGCGTCTTTACTTGATGACTCAAGTTTTGTTGAAATTGGCGCTTATGTTACGGCGAGAAGCACCGATTTCAACATTCAGGAAAACGACACTCCAAAAGACGGTGTAATTACCGGATACGGTGTGATCGACGGAAAGATTGTCTATGTGTATAGTCAGGACGCAAGCGTACTGGGAGGCTCCATCGGTGAGATGCATGCCAAAAAGATTGCGGCAGTATATGACATGGCAATGAAGGTGGGAGCGCCTGTCGTCGGTCTGATCGATTGCGCCGGTCTCAGATTGCAGGAAGCAACAGACGCCTTAAATGCTTTTGGTGAACTTTATTTAAAACAGACGCTTGCTTCAGGCGTGATTCCGCAGATTACCGCGATTTTCGGCACCTGCGGCGGCGGTACGGCGATCATTCCGTCGCTTACGGATTTTACGTTTATGACGAGTGAGGACTCCAAGCTCTTTGTCAACAGTCCGAACGCATTAGCCGGTAATTATACAGAAAAACTGGATACTGCAGCAGCGGATTATATCAGCCAGAACACATCTTTAGTTTCCGCCGTATTCGATACGGAGGAAGAAGTCTTAGGCGAGATTCGGAATCTGATTTCCCTGCTTCCGTCAAATAACGAAGAAGACGCAGTCGGAACCTGCACAGACGACCTGAACCGGATCATTCCGAATCTGGAGACTCTGAAGGACGATGCGAGAGCCGTTATTCAGAATATTGCGGATGACAGTATTTTTTATGAGATCAAGAAAAATTACGGAAAGGATATGGTAGTCGGACTGATCAGGCTAAATGGCGCAACGGTAGGCGTTGTGGCAAATCAGGCGGAAGAAGCAGGCTCTGTTCTTACGACTGCGGGCGCGCATATTGCCGCTGAATTTGTGGATTTCTGCGACGCCTTTAACATTCCGGTCCTTTCCCTTACAAATACAAAAGGATTTGCAGCTACGGTTGCTGAGGAAAGAACCATTTCCAAGGCGGCAGCAAAACTTGCTTATGCCTTTGCAAACGCAACGGTTCCGAAGGTAAATCTTATTATAGGAGACGCATTCGGTACCGCATATACGGTCATGAATTCCAAAGCGCTCGGCGCCGATATGGTTTATGCATGGCCGACGGCAAGGATCGGCATGATGGATCCGGAAATGGCGGTTAAGATCATGTACGAAAAAGAGATCAGCGCCGCAGAGGATAAAAAGAAAGCCGTAGCGGACAAAAAGAAAGCCTATACAGAGCTTCAGTCCAGTGCGGTTGCAGCGGCGAAGAGAGGATATGTAGACGATATTATCGAGCCGGACGCAACCAGAAAGCGCGTGATCGCCGCTTTTGAAATGTTATTTACAAAGCGGGAAGAAAGACCTGCCAAAAAACATGCAACGGTTTAATTGTGAGGTGACAACTGAATGAAGAAAAAAATATTACTGATTTCGATCTTAGCGGTTCTTATCTCACTTACCGGCTGTTCCGGTCAGAAAGAAACAGAGGAAACCGAAACCTATAACAAAAATATTCTGGCATATCAGATGCGGGATATTGTCGATCAGTACAGGAATCTTTCAGATGCGGAAACAGAATATTGCCTGAGCGAAGGCTCGGAACTGGATGTTTCTGCGGCAAAGGGGTTCCGCCAGATCCAGACAACGGATAAGGTCGGTAATTTCCTGAAATTCGATATGAACGGCGAAATGACGATTGAGCCGGGCGCAGATGATATGATTCTGGTTTCCATGACCTGCAATTATCAGAACAGGGATGTAAAGATAGCCGTTTCATTTAAAAAAGATTTATATTATCAGATCGATTTTGAACAACTCTATCAACAGCTAAGCCTGGAGGCGGCTGCGGAAGGGCAGACAGTCAAGGAATATATAGTGTCAATCAATCATCAATCCGGTACTCCATATGATACATCATCGGTTGATAACTGGATAGCCGAATATCTGTATAATAACGACTACAGCACCCCATATATGCCTGTCGAATGTGAAGTGACCGCCATATACACAAAGGGCGAACTGATGAAAAAGGCGGCGCAGAATACAGCTATCGGTATGATCACCGTATTTCTGGTACTGATATTCATTTCCTTTGTTATTTCGCTTCTCAAATACATTCCAAAGATTCTAGGTATGGATAAGAAGAAGGAAAAGAAGGAAGCGCCGAAACCGGCGGCTCCAAAGCCGAAACCTGTTCCGGCTCCGGCAGCGCCTGCTCCTCTTCCAAAAGAAGAAAATCTAATGGAAGATAAAGAGCTGGTTGCCGTAATTACCGCAGCGGTTTATGCCATGGCAGGATCAGAAAAGCCTGCAAATGCTGAAAGCAAAGATAAACTTATCGTTCGCTCAATCCGAAGAGCAAGATTATAGAATCAGGAGGATTATAACATGAAAAATTATAGAATCACAGTAAACGGAACCGCATATGACGTAGCAGTCGAGGAAGTCGGAGAAACTGCTTCCGCACCTGCAGCAGCCCCAGCGCCTGCTCCGGCACCGAAAGCAGCCCCTGCACCTGCTCCTGCGCCTAAAGCGGCACCTGCGCCTGCTCCGGCAGCATCCGGTTCGGAAGGTTCTGTTGTAGTTGCAGCTCCAATGCCTGGAAAGATCCTGAGCATTAAGGCAAATGTCGGTGCTTCCGTAAAGAAAGGCGAAGTTCTTCTGATTCTGGAAGCCATGAAGATGGAAAACGAGATCGTAGCGCCGGAAGACGGTACGGTTGCTTCCGTAAATGTTTCAGTTGGTTCTGCCGTAGAAGCCGGAGATACGCTTGTTACACTGAACTGATAAATCCGATCTGAAACTGCAGGAGGTAGTAAAATGCTGGAAATTATTCAAAATTTAGCACAGCAGACCGGTTTTGCAAGCCTTGGCTGGAAGAATTATGTCATGATCCTGATAGCGTTCGTATTTATGTACCTTGCAATCGTAAAAGGGTTTGAGCCGCTCTTGCTGGTTCCGATTTCGTTCGGTATGTTTCTGGTAAATATGTTTCCGGACATCATCGAAGAAGGCGGATTATTACATTTCTTTTATATGCTGGATGAATGGAGTATCCTTCCTTCCCTGATCTTCCTTGGGGTTGGAGCGATGACGGACTTCGGACCTTTGATCGCCAATCCGAAAAGTTTTATCCTTGGTGCGGCGGCCCAGTTTGGTATCTACGGCGCATATTTCTTAGCGATCGCACTTGGATTTACCGGAGTGGAAGCGGCTGCGATCTCTATTATCGGCGGTGCAGACGGACCGACTTCCATTTTCCTTGCGACACAACTCGGTATGGGCGGTACTCTGATGGGACCGATCGCCGTTGCAGCTTATTCTTATATGGCGCTGGTTCCGGTTATTCAGCCGCCGTTTATGAAGCTTCTTACAACGGATAAGGAACGGCGGGTCAAGATGCCGCAGCTCCGTACCGTTACAAAGCTGGAAAAAGTATTGTTCCCGATCATCGTTACTTTGGTCGTTGTATTGATCCTTCCGACCACGGCACCGCTTGTAGGTATGTTAATGCTCGGAAATCTCTTCCGTGAATCCGGTGTTGTTAAGCAGTTGACAGAAACAGCTTCCAACGCCCTGATGTATATTGTCGTTATCCTGCTCGGAACTTCTGTCGGTGCGACGACAAGCGCAGAGGCTTTCTTGAAGGTAAGTACGATCAAGATCGTATTCCTTGGTCTGGCTGCATTTATCCTCGGCACTGTAATGGGCGTCATATTCGGTAAGATCATGTGCTGGGCGACAAAGGGAAAGGTAAATCCTCTGATCGGCTCCGCCGGAGTTTCAGCCGTACCTATGGCTGCCCGTGTTTCCCAGAAAGTAGGAGCGG
>CANRMC010000130.1 GCA_947631605.1 uncultured Lachnospiraceae bacterium | reverse complement strand
ATCTTAAAAATAAGATATTACAATAAGTATGACGAATTATTACTGCCTATTATCAATGATTTGCCTATCAATAAATTATAATATATTCTTGTATAAGAGTACTGACATTTTTAAAAAATCACATACTGACATTTTAAAAAAGGATTAACATATTTTTCAAAGGTATTTTCATTTTTCAAAAATAGTTATATAATTGTAATGGTTGTTTTGATTTTCAAAAAAATTAAAATTACTAATTATAAAATGGGATTTGGTGTGTTTTGTACTGAGGTTTTGTCCTGTGCTACTTGTCGGCGGTAATTATAACAATGATGATAATGCGGGTTTGTGGTATTGGAATTTGAATAATAGTTCTAGTAATACTAACAGTAATCTCGGTGCTCGACATCTTAATTTTCATGATATAAATATAGGGATTTGATGTGTTTTGTGCTGAGATTTTTCCTGTGTTCTTCATGTCGGCGGTTCTTATAATAATGATAATGATAATGCGGGTTTGTGGTATTGGAATTCTAATAGTTCTAGTAATACGAATAGTAATCTCGGTGCTCGACATCTATATTTATAATTTAACTTACACATCATCTTCCTTGCCCCTTGGCAAAAATTAGTCGCTCTGGGTTGGTTTAGTAGGTTTATCTCTTGAAACATAGAATTTCTCGAAAAATCGGCAGACAAATAAAGAAGTTTGGAGCAAAAAAATGAAAAGGATAGGAAATTTATTTGAGAAGATTACAAGTCTTAATAATATTGAATTAGCAATTTATAATGCATCAAAAGGTAAAACAAAAAGGAAAAGTGTTGAAAAGATATTAGACTCACCAACCTATTATGCTTTACAAGTTCAAAAGATGCTTCAAGAAAAGACTTTTGTACCTAGTCCTTATATTGAAATGAAAATCAAGGATGGTTCAAATAAAAAAGAAAGAACCATTTTTAAACCACAATTTTACCCTGACCAAGTTGTTCATTGGTCAATTATGAATATTCTTGAGCCTATCTTTAAGAAAGGTATGTATGATTTATGTTGTGCCTCTATTAAAGGTAGGGGTATTCATAGAGGGATGAGATACTTAAAAAGAATTTTAGTTGAAAATAGAAAATATACAAAATATTGTTTAAAACTTGATGTAAAAAAGTTTTATCCAAGTATAGATAAAGAAATATTAAAAAAGAAGTTTACAAAAATAATAAAAGATAAAGATACTTTATGGTTATTAAATACAATTGTAGATAGTTCTGATGAGGGTGTTCCTATTGGCAATTATACTTCCCAATGGTTCGCCAATTTTTATTTACAAGATTTAGACCATTTTATTAAAGAAACACTAAAAATTAAATATTATATTAGATATATGGATGATATGGTTCTTTTTTCTAATAATAAAAAAGAATTACATAAATGCAAATATGCAATAGATGAATTTTTAGAAAAAGAACATTTAAAAATTAAAGAAAACTGGCAATTATTTAAAACTGACAGTAGACCAATAGATTTTCTTGGTTATCGCTTTTATCGTGGTTATACCACACTTAGAAGATGCAATTTTTTAAGGATTAAAAGAAGAATTAAGAAAATATCTAAAAAGGAAGAAATGAGTTTTAAAGATGCAAGTGCAATTATGAGTTATAATGGTTGGATAGTTCATGCCAATTCTTATAATTATACTCAAAAATATATAAAACCTTATGTGGATTTCAAAAAAATTAAGGAGGTAATAAGAAATGAAAGCAGAAAGCACAATAAGACCAAATAAATTTGAAATAAGAGAGGTAAAAGACAATTTATGTGAGATTGTCTTTTTTGATGATATTCAAGAAGAAAAAAGGATGCACGATGAGGAAGAAGAAACAATATATAAATATCGTGAATATACCCTTAAAATCGCTTTTAGAGAGGATTTAAAAAAGGATATAGATAAGAATATTAAAGAGTGGTTAAATTATGCTAAAAAGCAAGATTATGACCAAAAAGCATCAGAAATAAGAAAGATAAGAGATGAACTTTTAAAAGAAAGCGACAAAGAAATGACTATTGATAGATTAGGTTTAAATCTTTCTAGCGATATAACCGCATCTAATTTATTAAGTGCAACAAAAGACTTTTTTACTAGTTTGATTTCAATAATTAATGGTGAAATGGCAAAATATAGACAAGCATTAAGAGATTTACCTGAACAAGATGGTTTTCCTTATGATGTAACATTTCCTGAAAAACCAAACAAGTAAAACATTCACAAAATTCACATCCATATAGTGATATAATGTATATAGAAGATAAGGCAACAGATAATGTTGTCTTTTTTAGTGTTGGATAGGAGGTGAGAATAATGAATATTATCAACATTATTAAAACTGTACTAACGGCAGTTATTACTTGGATAGGTTGGTTGATAGGTGGATATGATACTATGATGATAACTTTATTATTAATGATGGCAATGGATTATATATCAGGTATTATGTGTGGCATCTATAAAAAAGAGTTATCAAGTTCAGTTGGATTTAAAGGTATTTTCAAAAAAGTAATGATAATTTTATTAGTTGGTATCACAAACCTATTAGGACAAGCAATAGGTGTTGAGGGATTGAGATATATAACAATCTCTTTTTATTTAGCAAATGAGGGCATATCAATTATTGAAAATGCCACCATTTTAGGATTACCCGTACCGCAAAAAGTTAAAGATGTTTTAGAACAACTAAAAACAAAATCAGAAAATACAGAAGATAAATAAATTTGATTATATTTAAGGAGGAAATTATGGAAGAAAACAAACAAATCATAGAAGTAGATTATGATAAAGAATTAGTAGAAGAATATAAAAAGAATTATATTATGGAGGAAGATGGTATCGGTGCTGATGAAGTTGGTGAAGTATATGATACTCAAACAACAGTAAATACTGATACTATTGAAGAATTATTGGGAGAGGGGGCAGAAATTGATGAGTTATGTGAGAACGACTAAACCAACCAAAAATGATAAATATTATGTTCGTAAATCAAGTGGCGGTTACTCATCTTGTATTCAAGGGAAGCCAACTGATAAAGAATGTGATGTATTGGCAAATTGTGTTGGATTTGCTTGTGGTTTTTTCAATGAATATGTAGGATTAGGATATGAAAAATACCACTTAAATTGTAATGCAGAAAATTTTGTAGAAAGAGCAATTGCTAGTGGTTTATCTGTTGTTAAAAATCCAGTTGTTGGCGGTATATTAGTTTGGCAAAAAGGAAACACATTATCAGGAAGTGATGGTGCTGGTCATGTTGCAGGTTGTTATTGGGTTAATGATGTTGATAATCCAACAGAAATAAAAACAAGCGAAAGCGGATATGGTTCAAGTGCTTTTTGGAAAGCAACTCGTAAAAAAGGTAATGGAAATTGGGGAGCAGGTTCAGGTTATACTTATAGAGGTTGTATTGTTCCACCAAATTATGTTAAACCAGTAAATCCAACACCAACACCAAATCCAACTAAAACTAATGAAGAACTTGCTGATGAGGTTATTCAAGGTAAATGGGGAAATAATCCCGAAAGAAAACAAAGATTAACTGATGCGGGATATGATTATTCAGCAATTCAAAGTATTGTCAATCAAAAACTTTCAGGTTCAAAACCTCAACCAAGTAAAACCGATGATGACCTATTAACTCTTGTTAAAAAGACTATTCGTGGTGATTTTGGCAATGGTGATGCAAGAAAGAAAGCATTAGGTTCTAATTATGAAGAAGTACAAAAACAAGTAAATCTTAACTTAAATCATGGATTAACTCGTTGGGATAATATTAAATTATTTTAGGTAAGGGCACAAATATCCTTACCTTTTTTTATTGATAAAATTCTCGTTAGTATATCAAAAAACTTAATTCGTAACCACCAAGTAACCCACAAATACCCGTTTTTACCTTTAAATATGGGCAACATCAATTTACAAAACGTTAAGATTATATTTCAATGTGTTTCAAAAGGCCTGAATATTCAGACCTTTTTTGCGTTTATTAATTATGGTATAATTTAAATGAGGTTAAAATGAATGATGATTATAAAAAACAAATTAATAAAATAAAAAAATCATTGCAAGAAATATGGAATTATATGAACATAAATAATAACATTGTTCCTTGTGATTTTATTATTGGTTGTGGCTGTGCTAATTTAGATATTCCTGTTAGATGTGCAGAATTATTAAAAAGGGGATATGCTAATAAAATTTTATTTGCTGGTGGCAAAGGAAAAATAACTCAAGAAAAGTATCTTAAATCGGAAGCAGAAATATTTGCCGACATTGCGATTAAAAATGGTGTTTCCAAAGATCAAATAATTTTAGAAACTAAATCAACAAATACAGGAGATAATTTTAAATTTGCTAAAGAAATAATCGATAAAGAAAATATTAAATGTTCTAAAATTCTTATTGTTCATAATTGTATGAATGAAAGAAGAACATTGGCAGCAGCCAAAGTAGTTTTTAATGATAAAGAACTATTTATTACTGCTCCTAAAACTACATTTGCTGAGTATTTTGATAAATTATTTAAGAAAAATGATAGTGAGATTAGAAAAGAAATAAGTGTAATTGTTGGGGACATTCAAAGATTGATATTATATCCTTATTTTGGTTGGCAAGTTAAAAATGCTGTTCCTAAAAACATCATAGAAGATTATTATTTTTTAAAAAATATTGGATTTGATATGTATATTATTACTAAATCACAAATTAGGGAATTAATTAGAAAATATAATCTTCAAAATTATGATGATGGTATCTATTTTAATTAGTAGATAATTCAAATAAAAAAGCGATTTGTTGCCTAAATTTATTGAATTATCTTTTTTATTCTATTATAATTAAACATATGAAAGAAGGCAAATTATGAAATTAAAAGGAAGTTATTTTTATACTTTAAGAGAAGATGCCAAAGATGAAGAAAGTAGAAGTGGAAATTTACTTGTTCGTTCCGGAATGATTAAAAAAGTTGGCGCTGGGATTTATATGTATTTGCCGATGGGGTTAAGAGTTTTAGAAAATATTAAAAAGATAATTAAAGAAGAAATGGATAAAGCAGGAGCAGAAGAGGTATTAATGCCTAGTCTAATCCCTTTAGAATATTATGAGAAATGTGGAAGAGTAGCATCACTTGGAGATAGTATGTTTAAAATGGAAGATAG
>CANRMC010000129.1 GCA_947631605.1 uncultured Lachnospiraceae bacterium | reverse complement strand
GTAACATTCTATGAGATGACCGAGGAAGATAAGATCCGGGAACAGTGCGAAGCAATAGAAAAATATAACTGGGACATGTCCTCTGCTGTCGCAAAGGGCAAGCGGGAAGGTAAGGCAGAAGGCAAGGCAGAAGAGAGACAGGAAATAACTGAACTGATCAAACGCCTGACCGCCGACAACCGCCTGCAGGAGCTGGCGAAACTGGAGACAGACAAAAACATCTTACAGAAACTCATGGACGAATATAGAATATAACAGAGAGGAAAATAATAATGGTAGAAACAATAATATCTTGTATAATTCTGATAATAACTATAATTTGCGCACTATCTCCAATTAAAAATATTGTATCAAATGGATTAAACAATATAATCAACAATCAAATATGTATAATAAATCAGAATAATACAATCATCGAACAAAACAATCAAATTTTACAAAATCTGCACAAACAATAATGCAAAGAGGATGCCCACGAAGCATCCTCTTTTTCATTCTTTATTTTTTCTCAATAACCAGTTCCAAGTTCGAATTATCCTTTGCAGCTTCTTTTAATACCCGCAGAATCTTCTCTGCATATCCGCTGCTCTCTATCGGTTCTTTGGAAACTGCGACTGTTATCCTGCATGGTTTAAGCTCCGTCAGGCAGTCGTAAAGCGCATCCAGATTCCTGCCATAATGATCCGGGAAGCATAACTCTTCTTTTAGATATTCATGTGCTTCTTTTTTATCCTGAAGCCTGCTTTCTTCTAATCGGATTTCTTTCACCATACCACCTCATAATCTTCTGTTACCGTTACTTCCGAAAAACTTTCATAGTGATCGGACGTATAGAAAAACAGTCCGTCATTGGAAAATACCAGACGCCGGGAACCTCTGCTGCCATATCCGTCTGTATCAATATCACATTCCGTATAACTTCTGCCGTCTGCTTCCGGCAGGAGACCTTCCCGGTTTCCAAACCTGTCGCCGCCGATTGCGGCGCCTGCTTTATAATCTTCTACCGAACCGCCTTCCCAGCCAAGTTCTCTGGCCTCCTCCTTCGTGATATAATTCGGCGGCAGCTCATTGTATTCTGTAAGATACAGTACGACATGTTCCAGATCATAGTAGGATTTCCCATATTCCGGAATTGCACTATCTTCTGTGATGTCCTCCGTCTCGGAATCATGATCCTTATGAAAGTCTCCGCCGTCTATTTCATCGGCGTCTTCATCTTCCAGAAAAACGGACGCTTCCGTAGATTGTACTGTTACATTTTCCTCCGACTGAGATTCTTCTATCTGACTATTAACCGGCTCTTCACGATCCGGTGCCGCCTTCTTCCCGCATGCCGTCAGCATGACAATCAAAAGAAGCAGCACAAGTTTCCTGAAATATTTTTTCTTCATGCCTGTTCTCCCATTTTCAAAAAATTATCATGACATCTATTATAGACAATTCTTTTCATTTAGGAAAGAACCGACAGAAATTTTGCAAAATCCTTCTGTCCCTTTTCTGTGCGCTTATAAACGCCGGCGCACTCCAGAACCTTTACAAAGACAAGTCCGATTTCCTTTTGAATGACAGAATGTATATTGGATGGGGTGAGCGTATATCTGTCCTTCCATTCCTCTACCCAGTCTGCATGTTTTGCAATTTCTGCGTTTGCCCGAATATCCTGCCCTGCAAGGATTGCCTTTTCCAGAAGCTCCATTTCTTTCTTCAGTCTTGCAGGCAGAACCGCAAGTCCCATAACCTCGATCAGGCCGATATTTTCTTTTTTAATATGATGATACTGCTCCCATGGATGATAAACGCCCCATGGACATTCTTTGGTGGTGATATTATTCCGGAGTACGAGATCCAGCTCGTATGATCCGTCATGCATACGTGCGATCGGCGTGATCGTATTATGCAAAACGCCGTCCGTCTCGCTGAAAATAAAAGCGTCCGCATCGGTATACCCCCGCCAGCAGTTTAAAACCTTATCCGCTGCGTCAGCAAGCCTTGTAATATCCGTTCCCTGAAGACGGATTACCGACATCGGCCACTTTACAACGCCCGCCGTAACGTCCTCGTACTCTTTCAGAGTAAAGAAAGATTCATAAGGCGCTTTTGCCATCGCAAATGTATAACGCCCGCCCTGAAAATGGTCGTGGGAAAGGATCGATCCTCCTACGATCGGAAGGTCTGCGTTCGAACCAACCGTATAATGCGGAAACTGTGCGACAAACTCCAGCAGTTTTCGGAAAACGGAACGATCAATCTTCATCGGAATATGCTTTGCGTTAAAAACAATACAATGCTCATTGTAATAAACATATGGCGAATATTGCAGAAAATACGCCTCGCCATCCAGCGTAACCGGAATGATCCGGTGGTTCTGCCTTGCAGGATGGGAAAAATGCCCTGCATAGCCTTCATTTTCCTTGCAAAGAAGACAGCTTGGATAACCGGATTTTTTCTGCGCGCCTGCCTTTGCAATATCCCGAGGATCTTTTTCCGGTTTGGAAAGATTGATGGTAATGTCAATCGGTCCGTATTCCGTATCTGTCACCCATTTTTCATCTTTTTTGATCCGGTCTTTCCGGATATAATTCGTTGCCTGACTGAAAGAATAATAGTAATCCGTTGCCGCCTCCGGAGATACCGCATATTTCTCCGCAAATGCTTTTCTTACCGTAGACGGCGGCGGAGTAAGAAGTCCCATGATCTTTGTATCAAACAGATCTCTCGCCGTAATGGTATCTTCCTGCAGGATTTTTTCTTTTATCGCATGATCCAGCATATCTTCCAGAATAAGGGAAAGTTCCCTTGGATCTTCCACTGTTTCTTCTTCATATTCCGTCATGCGGAAAAGTTCCAACAGCCGGTTCGTCACATATACCGTATCTGCCGCATCGATCAGTTCATGTTTTCTTCCGTATGCAACAACTTCCGAAATCAATCTGTTCATTTTATAATCCCCCTATTCCAGAAATGACACGCCGCCATAGTTTCGAATCTTCAATACACTGGAAGCGCCTTCTCCGAATACGGAATCCATAAGCGCCCGGTAGCCGTCCGTCATCTCGTTTTTCACATATGCCTGGATCGTTCCCGCAAAACCGCCGCCATGCACCCGGCAGACTCCGTTTTCTCCCAGATACAGTTCGCTCACGGCGAGTGCGACGGACACATTCTGATGCTGCACATCCGTATTTGTATATATATTTTGCAGATATTGAAAAGAAGATGCGCCGGAAGCCTTTACCAAAGCCAGAAATTTTTCCATATCGCCTTTTTTCAGGGCGTCTTTTTCCTGCTGCACTCTGGCGTTTTCGGTAATAAAATGAATGGTCCTTAAAACCGCGCGATCACCTGCCGCAGCCCTAAGCTCCTTCAGATTGGCGAAAAGCATTTCCGTATTTACTTCCCGAAGCACGTCCTTTCCGAAAAATTCCGCTGCCCGTTTCATCTCCGCCGGAACCGCCGCATATTCCTCCGTAAGATCCGCATGCGATCCTTTGGTATCGGTGATACACAGGGAATACCCGTAACGGTTCATGTCAAAATCAATATGCTCCGTCTTAGGATCATCCTCCTCTGCAAAATCAATATGCACCAATCCGCCAAGGGAGCAGGCCGCCTGATCCATAAGCCCGCATGGTTTTCCAAAATAAATATTTTCTGCGTATTTGCCGATTTCAGCTATTTCCATCGCCGGTATCTTCCCCGCATTGTAAAGGCAGTTTACAATGGTTCCGATCAGCGTTTCATATGCCGCAGATGAGGAAAGCCCTGCACCGACTAAAACATCGCTTGTAACGTATGCCTGAAAGCCTCCGATCCGGTATCCGCGCTCCTGAATCCCAGCAAGAACGCCTCTTATGAGAGCCTTCGTGCTTCCTGCGTCTTCTTTTCTTCTTTCCAAGTCCTGAAGAGAAACCGTAAGTTTTTCATATCCCTCCGACACGACAGTTACTGCCGGTTCCGGAACCGCCGCCGCTGCCGCTATTGCGTCCCGGTTGATCGCTGCCGCCAGCACCTCGCCCCTCTGATGGTCGGTATGATTGCCGCCCAGTTCCGTTCTGCCGGGCGCACTGTAAAGAGAAACGGCTTCTTCATCAAAATATTTCCGATATGCCGTCAGAGTTTTCACATAGCGGTCTTTCTGATACTCTACCTGACTGTCGTCTGCATATAACTTTGCAAGCCTTGTATCGTATTTTCCTGCTTCAAAATCCTGAATCCACTCTTTTACCGTGTATGACTGCATATTGCTCATTCCTCATTTTCCTTTTCCATAAAATAAAGCCTTGCGCCAAAATCCTGATAATATCTTACTTCGTTATTATATCCCGTTCCTGCAAACGACTGAGCAAGGCGCACGCCGTTATACATAAGAACATCCCCATAGACATGCATATCTTCCGTCTCGCCATCCATTTTTACGAATTTCGCAATCAGATTATGAGCCATGGAATCCGGCTTGATATGCACCGGCGCTACCGTATTTACCAGGTCGCCAAAATCTTTCACGTTATATTTCAGGTTCCGGTTATAGAAATGATACCGGAACTCCGGTCTGAGGCCTTTCGCTTGATAATAATGAAACTGCGTATTAGACGCTACCAGCTTCTGCATTAGAAATCCGACCGCCTTTTCGCCATCTTCCGATACGCAGGTCCATTCCATCTGATTTCCCGGCAGATCTGCAAGCACAGTTCCCGAAAATCCTGCCGTTTCCCCAAAACTTCTGCCCCGGTAAAATCTTCCGCCCTGCATTACGCTCCGCCACTTTTTGTAGAGCGCAATCTGCTCTTTCACAGCATCCAATTCCTCTTTTTTCATATCGCAGAAATTACATTCATATCCGCAGATTCCAAATGCGGCAACCGCGAATCGGGTTTCCAACGGGGTTTTCCTTAATGTCTGATGATTCGGACATGCCGATACATGAGCGCTCACAACAGACATCGGATATCCGTAACTGTAATTGTTCTGGATTTCCGCCCGACAGAGGGCGTCCGTATCATCGCTTGCCCAAATCTGCGGAAAATAGCTTAAAATCCCCAGATCAAACCGATTTCCGCCTGCTGCACAGCCTTCAAAGAGAATATGCGGGAACCGCTCTGTCAGTTCTTTCATGCACCGGTAAAGCCCTAACACATACCGGTGCGCCAGTTCCTTCATACGCTCTTTCGGCAGCGCTTTGGAATAATAATCCGTAAAAGTCCGGTTCATATCCCATTTCACATAGGAAATCTCTGCAGAAGAAAAGACTTCCGTCATTTTCTCAATGATGAAATCCTGAAC
>CANRMC010000128.1 GCA_947631605.1 uncultured Lachnospiraceae bacterium | reverse complement strand
CGGAAGACCGAACAATGAAGTATTTCGCTATCAGGATATCGATACAAAGCAGTATTATGCGGATCTCTGGACCAAGGTGAAGGCATATTAAAATCTGTTCGATAACTCATGAATTTGTGCTTGACAGTGATAATTCAGATTGTTAGTATGAATATGTAGAGTATATTTTAATATTGCGAGGTATGTCATATGGGAAAAGTATTTGAACTTTCAGACTGTGAGCTGATGACCATGAAGTGTATCTGGGATTCTGATCACCCGGTTACCTGTGCAGAAATCATGGAAAAATTAAAGCGGGATTATGGATTAGAGTATAAGGACACAACAGTTTATACGTTCTTGAAAAAATTAAAGGAAAAAGGATTTGTCGATTCCTTCCGAAAGGGGATTACGTTTTTCATTCCTCTCAGGGATGAGGCTAGTTATCGTAATGAACAAATGAAATTTACAAGGGATTTCTGGTTTAACGGCTCAGTCAGCAGTCTTGTCTCAAACTTATTCCAGATCAAGGAAGTCGATAAGAAGGAATTAGACGAGATTAAGAAACTGATCGATGATATGGATTAAGGACATAGTTTTCTCATTATGTTTAATTAACATTATAGGCAGTATTATATACCTGATCTGGTTTATAATACGCAAATTCTTATATAATAAGATTGCGGCAAAGCACATATACCATCTGCTGAAAGTTGTAATAGTCGGATTCTTTCTGGCAACGATTGTTGTTTTATATAGTGCAGAACAAGGATTGTTTGATAATTTGAATCTGATAGTTACAACTTCGTTCTGGATTCGGATGGTATGTTTAAGTGCGTTTGCCATTTGGGCAGCAGGTATGGTTTTGTTTGGAACTGTCAGTCTCCTTTGTGTGAGAAGTATTTTTCACATGACGCACTCGAAGTTATCTGCGAAAGTGTATGAACAGGAATTGTTACATACGATCTGTCAGAATGCTCATATTAAGCGAAAGCTTTCTTTGTATCATAGTTATTCTGTCTTTTCTCCTTTTGTTTTTGGGATGTTCCGTCCTGCCGTGTATCTTCCGGATCATGAGTATACGCCGGAGGAGTTGGAGTTAATACTCACGCACGAAGTAAATCATATGAAACAGCATGATGTTTTCTGGAAACCGTTTGCGAACCTGATCCGCATTGGTTACTGGTTTAATCCGGCTGCTTGGTTCATAGTCCGCGAAACCGGCCGATGGTCGGAGATTGGCAGTGATTTAGCCTGTTGTGAGAAGGTTTCTTCCAAAGATTATTTCCAGATGATTTGTGCACAGATTGAAAAGGGAACCACCAGCGGCTGGAGTCCTGCCGCTACTTGGAGTGCAGGTGGGCAAATACTCTTTTGGAGAATCAAGTATATTGATCGGAAACAATCACAGGTTCCTCTGAGAAAATCGTTCGTTGTTCTATTATACATCTGTTTTGCTCTTTGTTGTTTATTCACTGGTTATGTTACAATTAACATATTGGCGAAGGGTTATATGGAATTATTCTATGTGACTGGTGGCTTTGAGAGTTTAGGGTTGATGGAACTGTCGGATAGATTTAAGATGGAACCAAATGAAGAAAAATATGGAATGGAATCAGAATTAGAGGAATATGTGATAGAGATTGATGATTCAGGAAGTCAGATTGATTATACTATAGAATTAAACTGGGTTATTGATTCAGGAGTCTGTAAAGAAACGAAAGAGATTTATCTGTTAAAAGGTGATACATTGGATGTTCAAGTGTCTACTCCAATAGGCATGTTTATTAATATCGGCATTATCCACTCTAATGGAAAATTATGTTATGTTAGTGGAACAGAAACGGTATTTCACGAATTTAAAATAAGAGAAAGTGGTCATTATAGAATATTTGTTACAAATTTAAATGAAGTAGAAGTTGATATTATTATGATGTATTATAGATTACAGGCATTAGAATCTATTCAGGATAATAAATAATGGAGAGGAGAATTATTATGTTTCGAAAAAAAAGGAAATTGAATCGTTTAAAAAATATAATTATTGCTATGTTACTTACTATAGCCATGCTCGGAGAAACCCTTCCAGTTGCAGCAGCAGAAGGGGATAATGAAGATTTTTCTATTGAATACTGGGGACAATTTAGTGACTTAGAGGATACGTATATCACTTATGATCCGGATATCTTGCCAATCGGAGGAGGTTTAGTGTGGACACTGGCGCATAAAGCAACACGTATATCAGGAAAGTTTTATAAGAATGCTGGAGAGGGAATTGCTATTGTTGCAAATGTATATCCAGATACCGATAAGATTAGTGTAGGTATTATCCAGCCAGACGAATCGGTACGGTATTTCTATAATAATGGTGCGTTTGGTGGAACATTTAAGCTTACTATGAGCGGATATTATCGGATTTATGCAACGAACAAGACTGGACATTCTGTCAATGTGGTAATTACATACAACTGATTCTTTATACCGGGATTGATTTGTTAGGAAAGAGGAAACTTTCAGGCAAAGCCTTGAAGCTTCCTCTTTTTTAATGGATGTAAGGTATGCTGCTTATGTTGGGAAATAGAATAAAAAGAAAAATCTAAATTTGCGTTTAGTTTGACAGAGGCAAAAATGCAACTTATAATAAAGGAAAAGATAGAAAGAAGGAATATTCCTGCATATGACGAAAGAGTTAAAAGAAGAGTACTTAGAGCGGATAAATGCCTTGCGGTATATTGACGACGATTTCATGACCGTCTGTCTTGCGGATAATATCGAGGCTGTAGAATTGATACTGCGTATCGTCTTAAATCGCGATGACATAACCGTTATGTCTGTCCGCACACAGGAGCAGTTAAAAAATCTGCAAGGACACTCCGTCGGACTGGATGTCCTCGCTATTGACAAAGAACGAAATGAAATGAATATTGAAATTCAGCGGGCGAATAGAGGAGCAGGCGCAAAAAGAGCCACGTACCATAGCAGTCTTCTGGTTTCCCATATGTTAGAACCACAGGGAAATGTAGAGGCTATGCCGGAAAGTTACGTCATTTTTATAACGGAGAATGATGTGCTGAAAGGAGGACAGCCGCTTTATCCGGTAGAGCGGATGATAAAAATTAAAGACGAATATGTATTATTTGGTGATGGTGCACATATCCTGTATGTAAATGGGGAGTACCGGGGAGATGATGCAGTCGGAAAATTGATGCATGATTTCTTCTGCAACAACCCTGATGACATGAACTACGAAGAACTGGCGAAGAAAGCAAGGTATTTAAAGAAGGATGAGGAAGGAGTGAATACTATGTGCAAGATTTTTGAAGAGATAAGAGAAGAAGGGCTGATAGAGGGTGCAAAGAAAAACCAAAAAGAAATCGCAGCCCGTATGATAAAAGGAAATATGTCTCTAGAAGATGTATCAAAGTTTACAGACTTGCCAATAAATGTGCTGGAGGAACTGAAAAAGCAGTTCATACAGCCAGTATAAATAATTTTGTCAGTAAGGGAATCGGCAACCGATATGTCGATTCCCTTTTTTGTAAGATAAAACTGGATGAGAGGGCAGCAATTTCATATCAAAAGTAGAAAACAAGCTGATAAAGTAGTATAATATAAAAGTGATTTTTTATTCGATGAAAGGATGTGAGGGTATGAGTTTGGATTATGCAGTCCTTAGTAACAGGAATCATTTTACTATATTTCGATACAGTGATTATGTAATAAGATTTAAAGCGCCATATTCATTGGAACGATATACGGAAGTAAAACAATGGGAGAATGGATACCTTGTAGTTATGGCAAAATATAGCCATAAAGAAGAGAGTGAAGAAGAATATATAGACTTAATTCCAATACTTGAAAAACTTTACATTTTACCGGAAGAATTTTTAAGACCAATCAAGGAGGTAAAAATAGAAAATGACTGACATTCTAAAAGTTGCTGATGAAATTGAAATGTATTTGAAATGGTCAGAATACAGTAAAAAAGGGTATTATGGAGAAGATGAGAGATAACCGTTATCTGTCGGGGGTAGTAAAAAACCATGAATCATAAGTGGAAAGCAGTGGGACTGATTTTCCTGCTTTTTCTTTCGGTATTGTTTCCGGTAGACGGAATGAAAGTGGGAGATAACCGGCGCGCAGAACCGGAGCAGATATCCACACAGGCGGCTTCGGAAAGACCGGCGGAAGAACTGAATACAGAAGTTTCTACGGAAGTAATTGCAGGACCGGCTGAGGATGATCCGGAAACGGAAGCAGATACTGAATTAGCAAAGAAATATGAACAGGCGGAAAAGATTCTCGCAGAAATGACTTTGGAAGAAAAAGTGGCGCAGATGTTTCTTGTCTGCTGCAGGAAAGATGAAGTGGCAAGAGATGCCTCCGGCTATCATGTAGGAGGAATCCTTCTGTTTGCCGCAAGCTTTAAGAACCGGAATCCGGAAACGGCGCTGGCATTTACGGAGGAATTACAGGGAAATGCTGATATCCCGTTTCTTATGGCAGTAGACGAGGAAGGCGGTACGGTGGTCCGGATCAGCCGATATCCGGCGTTTCGGGATGAAAAATTTATGGCGCCCGGCGAACTATATGAAGCAGGCGGTTATGATAAGATCAGGGAGGATACGATCCAAAAGTGCGAGCTTCTTACGAGTATCGGGATTAATGTAAATATGGCTCCGGTCTGTGATGTGAGCGGGGATGATTCTGATTTTATATATGAACGTGCATTGGGAGAAGATGCAGAAAAAACAGCGGAATATATTGAAACCGTAGTAAAAGAAATGAAAAATGCAAAAATGGGAATTGTTTTAAAGCATTTTCCGGGCTATGGCAATAACGGTGATACGCATAAAGGTATTATGTATGATGAGCGGTCCATGGATGTTTTTGAGTCGGAAGACTTTCTTCCGTTTCAGTCCGGCATCGCGGAGGGTGCGGATGCAGTGCTGGTGAGCCATACGATCGTAAAATGCATGGACGAAGAATATCCGGCTTCCCTTTCGAAGGAAGTTCATGATATTCTGCGGGAAAAACTCAAGTTTGAGGGAGTTATTCTGACGGACGATCTGGATATGGATGCAATTACGGAATATACGGACGGCAGGAGCGCCGCGGTTCAGGCAGTGCTCGCCGGAAATGATATGCTCTGCTGCGGCGATTACAAGAATCAGATTCCGGCAGTTGTGGAAGCCGTAGAGGAAGGAACCATTGATGAAGCGCAGATTGACGAATCTGTTCTGCGGATCTTAATTTGGAAGATGAATCTGGGACTCATTCCGAAAGAATCGTAATTTTCATGGAAAACAGTTGAAAAATGGCGAAGATATATTATAATAGCTTTATTATTCTTTAAATTTATAAGAATAAACGGAAAGGGAAACAATAGGGAGAAAGAAAAAGTGGGAAAACCAAAAGTTCAGAAGCGGTTCATTCATGATGAAAGATTCCAGCTCCCGGATCAGGCGGCGTGGCAGATCATCAATGAC
>CANRMC010000127.1 GCA_947631605.1 uncultured Lachnospiraceae bacterium | reverse complement strand
CAGGCTGTTCAGAAGCTCTGTGCAGCACGTTCGGAACAGGCACAGAGCTTCTGAACAGCCTGCGTCTTATGTTTTCCCGTCTTTCCAGCCATTGTTGTCCGAACGGACATTATACAGCCCCGTCGTTACATGTTGCGGCAGGGCTTCCGTTGATCTGTCCGATATGTGGAGAGAAATTTTTCGCACCGGGCGCAGAGGAACTCGCATTTAACAGTCAGGGTGCGTGCAAGACCTGTGACGGGACCGGCGTCGTCCGTACGGTCGATGAATCTACGCTGGTGCCGGATGAATCGCTTACGATCGATGAAGGTGCGGTTATGCCGTGGCAGACTCTGATGTGGTCGCTCATGAAGGATATTGCACGTGAAATGGGCGTCCGGACGGATGTGCCGTTCCGGGAACTGACAGAAAAAGAACGGGATATTGTTTTTCACGGTCCCGCAGTAAAAAAGAAGATCATTTATCAGAATAAAACCAGCGGCGCGGCAGGCGATATGGATTTTACATATTTTAACGCCACATATACCGTAGAAAACGCCCTGTCCAAGGTAAAGGATGAAAAGGGCATGAAGCGGGTAGAAAAGTTCCTGCGGCAGGATATTTGTCCGGACTGCGGCGGTACGAGACTGAGCAGCGCCGCAAGAGCGCCGAGACTTCGGGATATTTCCCTCGCAGATGTATGTAAAATGACGCTTTCGGATCTTATACAATGGGTAACGGGTGTTCCGGCTTCCCTTCCGGAAGAAATGCGCCCTATGGCAGAAAGCATATGCGAGTCGTTTTTAAGTGCCGCAAAACGCCTGACAGATCTGGGACTTTCTTATCTTACGCTGGATCGTGCTTCGTCTACCCTTTCGACGGGAGAACGGCAAAGGATGCAGCTTGCAAGAGCTGTCCGTAACCGTACGACCGGCGTTCTTTATGTCTTAGATGAACCGTCCATTGGACTTCATCCGTATAATCTTGTCGGACTTTCCGGCGTCATGCATGATCTGGTTTCGGACGGAAATTCTGTGGTGTTAGTCGATCATGATACGCAGGTGCTTTCAGAAGCAGACTGGCTGATCGAATTGGGGCCAAAAGCAGGAGCAGATGGCGGAAATATCATTGCACAGGGACCTTTGATGGAAGTTGCGGAAAATCCGAATTCCAAAATCGGGGGATTTCTTACGGGAAGGTCAATGATAAGCAGGGAAACACGCATTTCCAAAGAAGAAATGTTTTCTCTTGGTACCATTCATTTATCTACCTCCGAGATCCATACGGTAAAACCATTAGAAGTGGAGCTTCCGAAAGGACGGCTGATCGCAGTGACCGGCGTATCTGGCTCCGGAAAAACGACGATGATCCTGGAGAGCCTGATACCGGCCCTTATCGCAGAAATAAAGGGAGAAAAGCTGCCGGCGCATGTGAAAGCTGTTACTGCGGAGGGAATCGGACAGGTAAAGCTGATCGATGCAACTCCGATCGGAATCAATGTGCGTTCTACGGTTGCCACTTATGCAGATATACATGACGAACTCCGTAAAGTGTATGCCAGAACAAAAGATGCAAAAGAAAAAGGATATAAAGCAGGGGATTTTTCTTATAATACCGGAAAACTGCGGTGTCCGACCTGTGACGGTACAGGTACCATCAGTCTGGATGTGCAGTTTTTACCGGACGTGGATATTCCATGTCCGGACTGCGGCGGCTCCCGTTATTCGAGGAGTGCAGGCCTGATCCGGCGGATACCGAAATCGGGAGAAAAAGCGTGTACGCTTCCGGAGCTTATGGATATGAGTGTGGACGAAGCGCTTGAAGTATGTGAGGATCTGCCGTCGGTCGCAAGGAAACTGCGGGTGCTTCAGGATCTTGGTTTAGGTTATCTTACCTTAGGAGAAGAAACGCCGAGCCTTTCCGGTGGAGAGGCCCAGCGTTTGAAACTTGCAAGTGAAATGGGAAGAGGGCAGCAGGATACGGTCTTTGTGTTTGATGAACCAACCATTGGCCTTCACCCTCTGGATGTGGAAACCCTGCTGCATGTATTTGATACTCTGGTTGAAAACGGAGCGACAGTTATCGTCATAGAACACGATATGGATGTCATTAAAAACGCGGACTATATCATAGACATGGGACCGGACGGCGGCGTTCATGGCGGAGAGATCGTTGTCTCCGGTACGCCGGAGGAAGTCATGCGCTGTGAGAAAAGCAAAACCGGTCTGTATCTGAAACGTCTTACTGATTAAAACGTTCCTGCTGTGACTGGATCAGTTCTTCGTCCTCGAAATAATTTATCCGCATTGCGGCTTTTACATCCGCAAGGGTTTTGGAAGCTTCGGCTCTTGCCGCAACGCACCCTTGTTTCAGGATTTCATAAACTGCCGGGATATTTTTTTCCAGCTCTTTTCTTCTGGTGCGGATCGGCGCCAGTTCGTCTTCGAGAACGGCGTTTAAGAAACGCTTTACCTTTACATCCCCAAGACCGCCCCGCTGATAGTGGTCTTTCATTTCCTGAAGATTTTTATAATCCGGACAGTATTTTGCAAAATGCTCATCGCGGCAGAATGCGTCCAGATAGATAAATACCGTATTTCCTTCCAGAGAACCCGGATCGGTTACTTTGAGGTGCCCCGGATCGGTATACATATTCATGACTTTCTTCTTTACTTCTTCTTCCGTGTCGGAAAGATAGATACAATTTCCCAGCGACTTACTCATTTTTGCCTTGCCGTCAGTACCCGGAAGCCGGGAGCAGATTTCATTTTCCGGAATCAATGCTTCCGGTTCCACAAGCGTTTCACCGTAAACGGAGTTGAATTTCCGGACGATCTCTCTGGTCTGCTCGATCATCGGAAGCTGATCTTCACCGACCGGAACGGTTGTTGCGCGGAACGCGGTAATATCGGACGCCTGACTGATCGGATAGGTAAAAAAGCCAACCGGAATACTTGTTTCAAAATTCCGAAGCTGGATTTCCGCTTTTACGGTCGGATTCCGCTGCAGTCTGGAAACCGTAACAAGATTCATATAATAACAGGTAAGTTCGGTAAGCTCCGGAATCTGAGACTGGATAAAAAGGGAAGACTTTGCAGGATCCAGTCCGCAGGAAAGGTAGTCCAGAGCAACCTCAATGATATTTTCACGGATCTTATCCGGGTTGTCCGCATTGTCCGTCAGCGCCTGCGCGTCTGCGATCATGATGAATATTTTATCGTAAGCGCCGGAATTCTGTAACTCCACGCGCCGTTTCAGAGAACCTACATAATGTCCAAGATGAAGTCTGCCGGTCGGTCTGTCGCCGGTAAGAATGATTTTCTGCATATTTTCTGCCTCCTGGTAAAAACTACTACACACATAATAAAGATTTGCGGTTGGAATGTCAAGCAAGGAACAAGCTCTTTACTTTGTTTTATACACTGGATATAATAAGGATATTGGCTGAATGGAAGAAGGATGTGAAAAAATATGAAGATAAAAATATGCGGTTTAACAAGCGTTGAGGAAGCCGGATACCTGAATGAGGTTCATGCGGATTATGCGGGATTTGTCCTGTATTTTCCCAAAAGCAAACGAAACATTGATCTGGAAACGGCAAAACATATCATGGCGGCTCTGGATACCTCCATCAAAAAAACAGCGGTTGTCGTGTCGCCGGACAGAAAGCAGATAGAGGCAATCTGTGATGCAGGGTTTGATTATATCCAGATTCACGGAACGCTTTCGGACGAGGTGTTCGAACATATAACAATCCCGATCGTCCGTGCATTTAATGTATCAAATATGGATGAAGTGGAAAAACTGAGTAATGATGAGAAAGTAGCGGGATTTTTGTTTGACGCGGCGGAGCCGGGGAGCGGTTCGGTATTTGACTGGACCCGGATCCCGAAAACAATGTGCGGAAATAAAATGATCTTTCTGGCCGGCGGTCTGACGCCGGAAAATGTGGCAAGAGCAGTCGAGACAGTGATGCCGGATTGCGTGGATGTAAGCTCCGGTGTGGAGAATGATTCCGGTTTTGGGAAAGATCCGGACAAAATACGTGCTTTCGCTGCGAGTGTGAGAAAAGCGGCGGATATAAGAAACAGATAGGCGGTGTTGATATGGCGGATATATTGGAATACTTAAAATGGCGGGGCGACATTCTTCTTACGGAACGGGGACTGAATGAGGTAGATAATCTTATTTTATCTTATCTTTCTTATGTGGATTTTGACGGGATCGTTCCGGATATGCAAAGTAATCTTGGGATAACCCTCAAAGCTGCTTCGGAACGTTTCTGGAATAAGCATACGGAAGAAGAAGTTATGACGGAAGTGAATTTTACGAAAATGGCGGCGGTCGTCATGCGGGAAATGGCAAAATCGGACCGGTTTTCGAATCTGATCCTTTCGAGATATATCAACTACATTGATGAAGCGGAAATGAAGCAGTTCAGCGCCATGTGTATCGGAATCGGAACCAATCAGACATATATTGCGTTCCGTGGAACGGACAACACGATCGTGGGCTGGAAAGAAGATTTTAATATGAGTTTTCAAACCGTTCCGTCCCAGAAAGCCGCGGTGGATTATCTGAATTATGTCGGCAGCATGACGCCGGGAAAACTCTGGATCGGCGGACATTCCAAGGGCGGAAATCTCGCCGTATACGCTGCGGTAAAGACAATGTCAGTGATCCAGGACAAGATCGTTGCTGTCTATAACAATGACGGACCGGGCTTTTCAGCAGGTATGATCGAATCGGAGTTATATCTGAAGATGAAGGAAAGGATCCATACGTATGTCCCGAAAACATCCATTATCGGAATGCTTCTGGAACATGCGGAAGAATATGTAATTATCGACAGTACGGAAATGGGGATCCGCCAGCATGATCCGATGTCATGGCAGGTGGAAGGAACATCATTTGTCTATGTAGACAGGCTGACATCGGAGAGCATTATCTTTGATACGGCTTCCCATGCATGGATATCCACGATGACGAATGAACAGCGGGAAGAATTTGTAGATGTGTTGTTCCAGTTATTGGAGGATGCTGGTATCAAAGTGCTGGGTGATTTTACCAGTTCAAAGTGGGAAAAGGCACTGGAAATGATGCGGCTGATGAAGGAAAACGCTTCCGGTATGGAGATGCTGAAAAACGCAGGAAAAGCCTTGATCGGAGAGGCGGCAAAGGCGGTTACGAAGATCATTACAGGGAAATAAAAAAGAAAAAAACATCCATGTCCTGACAACCGGAGAAATAACGGCTGTCAGGACATTTTTTTACCGATTATCTGAAAAAAATGACCGACTGTCTAAAGTTGCTTGTTAAAAGTTATTTTTATGGTAAGATATGCCGTGACAGGTTCCGGGCAGGAGAACCGTCGGAAAGAAAGAGGAAATATGAAAGTAAAACTGAAAATAGATAAATCGTATAACGAACCGGAAATCCATATACTTTCCGCGGAAGATACAGCGGAAGTAAGAGATGTATACCATATGGTAAAGGCAGCAGTTGAAGAACATCTGACTGCCTACGACAAAAAAGAATCCC
>CANRMC010000126.1 GCA_947631605.1 uncultured Lachnospiraceae bacterium | reverse complement strand
CGCCACTCGGCAGCTTGCTTTCATCTACCGACCAGTAAAAGCTCTCAACATTCTTTCCAATCCTCAATTCCTTCGTTGTCTGATTAAATCTGCTGTCCGTTATTTTTGAAAAATCAACCCCTTTAATACGGGATAAATTAATGTAGCCGGTATTGCCTGCTGTCCGCAATTGAAGAGAACCATTTGCTTTTAAGCCGCTCAGATTCAATTCAGTCACATTATCCGTATAATCGCAGTGCAACGTCGATAATTTTGTGTTTTTACTAACATCCAGTTTCTGAATCTGGTTCAGATCGCAATATAAAGTGAATAATTCCATATTTTGGCTTAGGTCCAGAGATGTCAGATAATTTCCATCACAATAAAGGGTATAAAGCTTAGGAAGCATTGTAACATCCAGAGTGCTGATATAATTATTCGCTACATTCATATAATACATCTCCGGACAGGCGCTCAGATTCAGACTGCTTATTTTATTTCCTTCTATATCAAGCCAATCCAACTCCGGATTGTTGTCCAGGTTCAGTGTTTTTATTGCATTAAAACGGCAGCTCAAAAGTTCTAACTTCGGATCTTTGCTGACGTCCAGACTGCTCAGTTTATTATCTCCACAGTACAAAGTAATTAACTCCGGATTTTGGCCGACGTCCAGACTGCTCAGTTCGTTATTCATACAGTGCAAAGAATTTAACTTCGGATTTTTGCTGACATCCAGACTGGCCATTTTATTATTATTACAACGCAGCAGGTACAACTGCGGGCACATCGAAACATCCAGACTGCTTAGCTCATTGTAATCACATTGAAGATAAATAAGTTTCGTACAATTTCTGAGATCCAGGGATTCCAGTTTATTACCACCGCAGTCTAAATAAGTAAGTTCCGCATTATTTGCAACATTCAGGGACGTCAGGTTATTATCGCTGCATCCCAGAGATGTAAGGGCAGTATTCCTGCTGACATCTAAACTTTCCAGTTCATTGTCGGAAGCGCTGAGGCTCTGCAGTTTCAGATTCTGACTCACATTAAGACTTTTCAGATCGTTAATGGAACAATTCAAGTCCAGCAGATCCGGATTTTTGCTGACGTCCAGACTGCTCAGTTTATTATTCCCACATGACAGATACGACAAAGCCGTATTATTGCTCACATCCAGACTTTCTATGCCATTGTAGCTGCAGTTTAACTGAACAAGTTTTTTATTTTTACTCACGTCCAGACTGCTCAGTCTGTTATATCCACAGTTTAAGTAACTAAGATTCGTAAAATGTTCGATACCTGTCAGATCGGTAATATTACCCCTGGTGCTGGAAGTACCTGATACATCGATAAATGTTACGGTATCCGGCTCGATGAGATCATCATTATCCTTATCAAATTCTTTCTTCAGATACTCCCGAAACTCGGGATCCGGAAATATTTTCTCATCAATTTTTACAGCCGTAAGAGAGATTGGCGGAAGTTCATTTTCGTCCAGCGCGATCGCTGTTGCAATTCCTGCTTCCGTTATTTCTTCTTCGGTTTCGGAGGTTTCACCCTCCGCCGCTTCTTCAGTTCCGAAGATTTCGCTTTCTGTCACTGCTTCGGGTTCGGAAGTCTCACCCTCCGTCACTTCTTCCGTCGAAGCTTCTGTTTCCTCTGTCACTGTCTCCCCTCCGGTTGTTTCTTCCCCCTCGGAAACACCTTCGGTAACAGCTTCTGTTACTTCTTCGGTGGACGCAGCTTCCGTTCCTTCTCCGGAATCCGCCTCCGTAATCTGCCCCGGCGGATTTATTTCTGCGGCATTTACGTCATAAGGAACAGACGAAAATACCAGCACAGCCGCCAGTGCGATTGATAAAAATTTCTTCATTCATTGCACCCCCGCATTCTTAATTATAGATGTGATTATTATATCACCATTTTTTACCTGTCACAATAAAATTATGGCTCATATTTTCTTTATTCTACCGATTTCAGAGACTCCGTCATATTCACCTGCTCAATCTTCGGAATCAGCACAAGATCTACCAGAACCGCCATGATAAGCGTGATCAGGCAGGCATACACATAGGTCTGCGGCAGGATCCGGATATGGAAGCATACCATTTCAATCCGGATATTATGCATGACAAAATTATGAAGCAGCCACCCTGCCGGAAGTCCGATCACGGTTCCCATGATCGTAAGCACGATATTTTCCCGAAATACATAGGAATTCGTCTCTATTGGATAAAAACCCAGCACTTTGATGGTTGCGATTTCCCGTACCCGCTCCGTAATGTTGATATTGCTCAGATTATAAAGCACAACAAACGCCAGAGCGCAGGCGCAGAAAATAACAAGGATAATCACATAATTCAGACTTCCCAGCATATTTTTTACCCGCACCTTAAAATCATTGGTCACGCTTATCTGTTCGATATCGTCCCCGAAACACGCCGGATCTTCCGGATCCGAAGAAGAAAGCATCGCAGATGTTTCATACAACACGTCCTTATCCTTCGCAGTTGCCAGAATGGTTTTATACTCGCAGTTCTTCCCGAAAACCTGCCGGTACGTCTCCTCTGTCATAAACATATAATGATAGACATAGTTCTGGAAAATACCGCCGACCACAACATCTCTGGTTTCGGTATCGCTGATCTTTAAAGTCAGCGTATCTCCGATCTTCACGCCGGACGCCTCGGAAATGCTGTTACTGATAATGACCTCTCCGTCCTTTGGATATTCTACCGGTTTTCCCTTGTATGAAAGTCCTGTCACGTCTTCAATCTTCATATCGGAGCAGGCGATGATATTTACTTTCTTTGTGCCGCCTTCATAAAGCGCATCCACCGTTTCCGTCCCTACAAAGACGGACGTGCTCAGAATATCTGCTGTGTTTTCCTGAAAATCCTGTCGGAAGCCTTCATCCGCCGGCTCCTTCAATGTAATGGAATAATCATAGGTAAGAATATTGTCATACTGGTCGGAGGCGATATTGATAATGGAATCGCTGACGCCAAACCCTGTAACAATGAGGGCGGTACAGCCGCCGATCCCAAGCAGCATCATAAACATACGCTTCTTAAACCGGAAAATATTTCTGGCGCTTACTTTATGTAAGAATTTCATCCGCTTCCATAGAAAAGGAAGTTTCTCCATCCAGATCTTCTTTCCGGATTTCGGCGCTTTGGGACGCATGAGCGCCGCCGGCATCTGCACCAGTTCCGTATAACAGGCAAACCATGTGGCGCCCGCGGAGCAGATTAGGGAAACTGCGAGCGAAAGGATTCCCAGTTTCCAGTCAATGATAAAATCAATCGGCGCAAACCGGTTATATAAAATGCCGTATACCTGCCAGATCGCCCATGGGAACAGCTTGGAGCCGCCCAGAAATCCGAGCACACAGCCAATCATCGCCGCGCTTCCGGAATAAGAAATATATTTCATACTGATACTTGCATTCCTGTAACCCAGGGCTTTCAGCGTACCGATCTGGGTTCTCTGCTCATCTACCATTCTCGTCATTGTCGTAATGCAGACAAGCGCCGCCACCATAAAGAAAAAGATCGGAAATACTTTTGCGATCCCGTCTACGATCCCGGAATCGTTTTCAAAACTTGCATAACCCACATTGGTACTACGGTCCAGAAGATAGACCTCCGGCTTCTCCAGCTCCGAAAGCGCCTCCCAGCCGTCCTTTATCTCTGTCTCTGCATCCTGAAGTTCTGCTTCCGCTTCCTGAAACTGCTGCTCTGCGTCTTCTTTCGCCTTCTGATAATCGGAAAGTCCGTCCTGATAATCCTTCTTTGCGCGCTTTAAGGCAGTATCACCTTTGCTTAACTGTTGCTCCGAGGTCTGTATTTCCACCGCCGCTTTGTCCAGCTCCGCCTTTGCCTCATTCAGGCTTTCTTCCGCTTCCTGAAACTGCTGCTCCGCCGCCGCGGAATTTGCCGCAAGTTCCTGTTCCGCGCCCGCAAGCTCGGTTTCTCCTGCTGTAATCTGCTGCAGCATAGCACGGATTTCCGGCTCGGAATAAGGAACGTTTTCTGTCTGTCCCTGTTGGAGAAGATAGAGCATTCCCTGTAACATTTCCTTCTGGCTGCTTAATTCCTGTTTCTTCGCCTCTATAGTCTGCAAAGCGGTCTCCAGCTCTGTTTGGGCGGCAGTTTTCTGAGTTTCATATTCCGAAAGCTTCTTTTCGTACTCCTGCTTTCCTGCCGCATATTCCGCCTTGGCGTCCGCAAGCGCCTTTCTTCCGGAAGAAATCTTTCCTTCGCTTTTTTTGATCTCTTCTTCTGCTTCCTCCAATGTGTCCCATGCTTCCTGAAGTTCGGTCTCTGCGTCCTGTTTTTCTTCCTGATACTCCTTTATGCCTTTCTCATAATCGGCTTCGGCGTCCTGAAGCTCCTGCTCCGCCTCAGCATACACTTCCTGATACTTCCGCTCGCCGCAGGCTTCCAAAGCGTCCTGCAGCGGTTCTTCCATACGCTCGGTCAGGTTCTTATATTCATCACTGTAAATTTCCTCATTTCCCTCCAATTTCACATAAATATCCGTAAAATAATCCATGTGAAAACTATCATTCGGGAAACAGACATAGCCGTACACGGAGCCGTTCCCGATATTCGTCGTTCCCCGCTCCATGTTCAGATACATCGGAGAATTTACGGTTCCTGTGATCGTATATTCCCGACAGGCAAACCGCTCCGCCGTATCTTTCTCATTTTCTTCTGCGACGTACAGCGTTTCCCCGATCACATCATTTCCGAAATGCGCGGAATCCACCACACATTCACTCTCGTTCTCCGGCATACGCCCCTCTACGAGGCTGAGGCGGTTCACATCTTCTGTAATGGATATTGCCTTGCAGACTACGGTTGCGCCATCCGCACCGGTTTTCCCCAGAAAATCAAAGGAATACACGCCTTCCGCAGCCGCCACGCCGTCCAGATTTCGTATATATTCCACATCTTCTTCATATAAACCCATCGTGGAGATCATCCGGTAATCGTACAAGCGGTTTTCAGCGATATACGCATTTCCCGTCTCAAGCATTGCCTGCTTCGTTACCTTCAGACCCGCAAAAAATCCTACGCCCAGCATGGTGATCGCCAGTATCGCTATGAACCTTCCCAGTGTTTTTCGCACTTCCCGAAGGTTGTTTTTCCTCCACGCCGAACCTTTCAACATTTCCGCATTTCTCCCTGCCTGTCCTTTACTGCCCTGCAAATTCCGCGATCAGCATCCGTTTTCCTTCTGTATCTTCAAAAATAACCACATATCCGTCCGGAGTCTCCGCCGCCTTCGGGATCAGAATATCCCCCAGATACGCCTGCTGCTTATACTCCGCCCGCAGTCCCGTCACCTGAAAATTCTCCGGCAGATATTCCTCCGCAAGCGCAATATACTGTCCGTTATTTACATGGTGGTTGGTATCCAGATTGATCTTTCGGATCGTTACAGGCTCATACGCCGAAAGCTCCTCCGGCACCCGTATCTTTCCTTTTGCAAATTCCCGGTCCAGAGGCTCTGTGATGCCGTAAGCGTCCACCTCCCGCTGCGGCGCTTCTACAGGTTTTCCCGTATTGACGTCCACA
>CANRMC010000125.1 GCA_947631605.1 uncultured Lachnospiraceae bacterium | reverse complement strand
GTGTGTGAAGTACCAGCCGGTACTTTGCTTTGTTTGTAGTAAGGTCAACGCTTTCCACGGTACCGCCCAAATCTATCTGAATCGTCTTTGCCTCGTCGGCGTAAGCGTAGAAGATGAGTACATACTGAGTGCCGCCGCTGATCGCGATATTCTGCTTTGCGGTCACATCCTTTGCATCGCTGACCGTATCCGGCACGACTGCGCAGAGCTCCCGGATGTTATTTTCGTTGGTTACATAGACTTCAGCTCCGTCACAGTTATTCTCAATCTCCCAGAAATCCAGTCTGTCCGGTCCTTCCTGAAATTCGCCGTTAAATACATAGTTTCCGTTTGGAAGGGTTGCTGCGGTATCTTCCAGTTCAATCGTATCGATCACTTCCAGTCGTACATTGGAAATGTGAAGAGTCGCAGAGGAAGGCTGATTTCCCATATTAAATTCTACACGGCCGTTTGGATCGTCTTCATCCGTCATTTCAAAATCAAAGGTATAGTTCTTCGGTTCTGTACCTACGGTTAACTCTGTATCTTCCAGATATCGGATCCAGGATACATCCGGTGCGGTGACTGCCGTCTTCATAGTCCGTTCCTCATCAGCATAAGCGTCGAAAGAGAGACGGTATACATTTCCACGCATGATCGGCATATTTGGCTGAACAAGCTGGATACTGTAGTCCAGTTCGCCCGGATTTTCCGTGTCGATCTGAATCTCATTGTCATGGATGGATGCGCTGCCCTGACCGTTTCCGGCGATCAGGAAGATCCAGTCCGTTTCGTCATCCAGAGCTTCTGCCTCTGCAAAGTCACCGTTATTTAAGTAATTTCCGGTTTCGTCTGCTTCTTTGAAGGTTACTTCTTTGACCGGTTTTTCTACATTCGTATCGTATTCGGATTTCTGATATACACGCACATAGTCGACAACCATCTGTGCATTCTCACCGAATTCACCGTCCGGATCCGGATCTCCCGGCCATGTTCCGCCGACTGCCAGATTTAAGATCATATAAAACGGCTGGTCGAACGGTGCCGGATATGTAACTTCGCCATAGCCGGTTCTTTTGGTGAACCAGTCATTTTCGGTATGGATGAGCTCACCGTCTACATAGAATCGGAATTCGCCCGGATCCCATTCGCAGGCAAATACGTGAAATTCCTTGGAGAAATCTCCGCCGTCCAATGTCTTGCTGCCCTGGCTTTCCGTGTGCGGCTCGCCGTAGTGAATGGTTGCATAAGAAGTGTCGGTTGCGTTACCCAGAACTTCCATAATATCAATTTCACCGCACTTCGGCCACTGTCCGTACAGGCTTTCTTCTGTCGGCATCATCCAGAAAGCAGGAAGGAAAGCATTGTCGTATGGAACTTTTAAGCGCGCTTCAAATCTTCCGTACTGGAAATCCTGTTTGTGCTGGGTATTGATTCTTCCGGAGGTATAGGTTACCTTGCCGGAATCCTCGACATATTTGTGCGCCTGAATCGTAAGATATCCGTCCTTTACGATGACGTTTTTATCTTCATCAGAGGCGTCTGTATTTTCTGCTTCATCGACATAACGCTGTGATTCATTGTTTACCCAACCGGCTTCATGCGGCTCGTAATTCCAGTTGCTGGTGTCCAGAGAATCACCGTCAAAATTATCTTCCCAGACAAGGTCGTCTTCCGTATAATCGCTGGTTACTCCCAGACCGGTTATAATTTCACCGTCATCCACGATGCCGGATGCTTCCGTATCATCTGTGGCTTCCTCCGTCTGCTCAGAAGGCTGGGTTGTATCGCCTGTGGTATCGGTATTCTTTGTTCCGCAGCCGGTAAAAAGAGAAATGACAAGTGCGGTGCTGATTAAAACGGCTTTGATTTTTTTATAATGCATAGAAATATCCTCCTAATTCTTTTTTGTAAGAAGCTTCAGCATTTCATCCCGGATAGGATCATAATGCTCATCGATCAGGCCGAAATCCATTTTCTTGTAGGACCAGAGTGAATAATGAATATCGTATTCATCAAACACCTGCATAATATCCTCAAACCAGCGTAAGGTGTCTTCCTGCGGCGCCTGATCGATAACGCCGAACTCGCCGCAATAGAGACGGACGCCGGCATTTGCAGCCGCGTCAACGGCTTCCTGAACCATTTCTTTCAGGAAAGGAACTCCCATTTCCGGACACTTTGAAACGCTTACATCTTTTCCCTTATAGCCAATGATCTCTGAGATTTTCTTATAATAGTCCATATCGGCAGGGTAGCGGACTTCCAGGTCGGGTGGAAGATCGGGTACCCAATATGCTTTCTGGTGGGTGAAAACCAGCGGTTCATACATATGGAACGTGTAGATGATATTTTTATCCTCCGGCGGCACGAGAAGCTTTAAGGTTCTTGCGCTGTTCCATTGGATGCCTCCGTAAATAACCGGTGATTCTTTCGCATAGGTGCGGATCGCATGCATGGCTCTTGCGATCAGATCGTTCCAAAGGTCGGCGTTTTCCTCCTCAACCACTTCATTCAAAAGTTCAAATGCAACGTGCTTTTCAGAACCGTAACGTTTTGCGATATATGTCCACAGATCAACAAAACGCTGCTTTAATGCTTCGCTCTGGAACAGGTTGTTTTTTTCTTCATTTCCGGCGTCATTGAAATCGTAGCCGTATGCTTTATGCAGATCCAGAACTACGTCGATCCCTGCGTTTTTGCACCATTCTACAAAACGGTCTACAAACGCAATCCCTTCTGCATAAAGAGAACCGTCTTCATGCTCGAAAACTTCGCAGTCGATCGGAAGCCGTATGTGATCAAATCCCCATCCGGCAACTGTTTTTACATCCTCCTCGGAAATGAAGGACTGATAATGCAGGGTGGAATGTTCACACTGTGATAAATATCCACCGAAATTGATACCTTTTCTTAATTCCATGGCAACCTCCTGTTAAAAAATAATACGAATCCTTTTTGATGATATGAGTATATCCGTTTTCGTCGAAAAAAAATATCAGATTATTATTATTTATATCAAAATATTATCGTATAAAATATTTTTTAGATACTTTGTGAATATCAGTGTTCGTCCGCCCAATAAACAGCGGCTGTCACAGCCCGTTTCCAGCCGGTGATCCGTTTCTTTTGTTCTTCTTCGGTTATTTCCGGTCGGAACACTTTATTTATTTCCAGAAGTTCTAAGATTTCTTTCTGATCTTCCCAATATCCGACCGCAAGCCCTGCCAGATAAGCGGCACCGATCGCTGTGCTTTCCAGACATTTCGGACGAAGGACAGGAGTTTGTATGATATCGGACTGCACCTGCATCAGAAAATCATTCGCGCTGGCGCCGCCGTCTGCTTTGAGTGCGGTGAGACGGATTCCGGAATCCGCTTCCATGGCAAGCAGCACGTCGTTTGTCTGATAAGCGATGGACTCTAATGTGGCACGGATCAGATGATATTTGTTCACGCCTCTTGTCAGACCGACGACGGTGCCTCTGGCATATTGATTCCAGTATGGAGCGCCAAGCCCGGTAAATGCCGGAACTACATAGCAGCCGTTTGTATCCGGAACTTTTTTCGCCATATATTCCGAGTCGGCGGCTGAGTCAATGAGCCGCATTTCGTCACGCAGCCATTGAACGGAAGCTCCCGCAATGAAAATGGAACCCTCAAGGGCATAATTTACATTTCCGTTAATTCCCCATGCGATCGTTGTTACCAGACCGTTTTTTGAAAAGACCGGATTTCCGCCTGTATTCATAAGGAGAAAACAGCCTGTCCCATATGTATTTTTGGCTTCTCCGGCGGAAAAACAGGTCTGACCGAAAAGAGCCGCCTGCTGGTCGCCCGCCGCGCTGGCGATCGGTATCGGCCCTCCAAAAAATGAGGTGTCGGTCATGCCGTAGATCTCACTGGAAGGACGGACTTCCGGCAGGAGAGAGGAAGGGATATTCAGTTCCTCAAGAATCTCTTTGTCCCATTCCAGTTTTTGGATATTAAACATCATGGTGCGGGAGGCATTGGAATAATCTGTAACGTGGACAGCCCCTTTGGTAAGTTTCCAGATGAGCCATGTATCTACGGTTCCGAAAAGAAGGTCGCCCTGCTCCGCCCGCTCGCGGACGCCTTCCACATTGTCAAGGATCCATTTCAGCTTTGTGGCGGAAAAATAAGCGTCTATGACAAGCCCCGTCTTTTCCCGGAATTTTTCGGTCAGTTCTTTTTCTTTCAGGCTGTCACAGTATTCGGATGTTCTGCGGCATTGCCAGACAATAGCGTTATAAACCGGTTCTCCCGTATGCTTATCCCAGACGATCGTAGTTTCGCGCTGGTTCGTGATGCCAATGGCAGCGATATCCTCATAGGAAGCGCCGATCTTAGACATGGCTTCGACTGCAACGCCAAGCTGCGTAGACCAGATTTCGTTCGCGTTATGCTCCACCCAGCCCGCTTCCGGGAAAATCTGGGTAAATTCTTTCTGGGCAACCGAGCAGATCTCTCCTTTTTTATTGAATAAGATACACCGGTTGCTGGTTGTGCCGGCATCCAGCGCCATGATATATTGTTTCATAGTAACCCTCCAAATAGAAAATATTGTAAATAAAAAATAATGAAAAAACTATAAAAAGTATAGCAAAATCATACTTCTATTTCAATTCTTTCTATGATAGGATAGGGTATAGTGAATTCTATGATACTATGACAGGATATAGTGAATATTACGGAAACGGAGAGAAAATATGGAAATACATGTATCAGAACGTTTGGATCATTTTCAGACCGGTATCTTTGCGGATCTGAATGAAGTGCAGTTAAGACTCGTAGCGGAAGGAAAGAAAATCTATAACCTTTCGGTAGGCACGCCGGATTTTGCACCGCCGCAGCATATTATCGATGCTATCAGCAGTGCGGCGCAGGAACCGGAGAATTATAAATATTCCCTGCGGGATCTGCCGGAAATGCTGCTTGCCGTAAAGGATTATTACAAGATGCGGTTCCATACCGATATATCCGTGGATGAAATTACTTCTGTTGACGGAACGCAGGAGGGTATGGGACATCTGGGAATGGCGCTGGCGTCTCAGGGGGACGCAGTTCTTCTCCCGAATCCGGGGTATCCGATCTTTGAAGCGGGCGCATATTTAAGCGGCGGAGAATGTTTTTTTTATCCGCTGCTTGCCGAAAATGATTTTCAACCGGATTTTTCCAATATTCCGGAGGAGGCAGCGCTTCGTTCCAAATACCTCGTTCTTTCCTATCCGTATAATCCGGTCTGTCGGGCGGCGAGAGAGGAAGTTTACCGGGAGGCGATCGCCTTTGCGAAGAAATATAACGTCATGATCATCCATGATAACGCATATTCGGATATTATTTTTGACGGAAGGACCGGCGGTTCATTTCTGCAATATGAAGGCGCAAAGGAAGTGGGAGCGGAGTTCTTTTCCCTTTCCAAAAGTTTTAATGTGACAGGCTGCAGGATCTCCTTTCTGGTTGGAAATAAAAAGATCATTGACGCCATGAAGCTCTTGCGGAGCCAGTATAATTTTGGAATGTTCCTGCCGCTTCAGTATGGTGCGATCGCAGCCCTGACAGGTCCGCTGGATTTCGTAAAAGAACAGTGTAAAAAATATCAGAAGCGGAGAAATGCTCTGTGC
>CANRMC010000124.1 GCA_947631605.1 uncultured Lachnospiraceae bacterium | reverse complement strand
ATTGCGGAAAGTAAGTATTCAATCGTTCTTCCATCAAATCCAAATTTCTTTCGTGACAAAACCTCACGATATTCTTTAGTGATCAGATTGCTGAAAACAGGAATAATCTCACCGCTTAAAACCTTACCTAAAACCTGAACGGTAGCTGAATCTTCCTTGCTTATCAGTAACGCAGATACGAGCACATTAGTGTCTATCACTGCATAACAGATCATTCAGTCACCTCCTTACGTGCCAGATCAATTTCTTTATTGATATCATCCAGACCCAAATCGGAGATGCCGTTCTCTTTGGCTTGTGCTCGCAAATCCAAAAATGCCTGCAATGCGCCTTCTCTGGTAATATCTGCCGCCGGCGATGATATTTCAAATGGAATTCTGCGCTGTCTCACAACAGCTCTTGCAAATACATTGATTGCCGTTGTAGCATTCATGCCAAATTCCTGGCATAAACTATCAAACTGTTTTTTTAAGGATTCATCCATACGGACACTAAACGTTGCCTGTGCCATCGCAAAGCCTCCCTTCTGTTTGTTCTTAATTATAGTATATGCAGTCAGGTTCGAATTGTCAACATAAAGAACACATTAGGTTCGTAATTCATCAAAATATAACCGATTAATCAGATTATGAACAGTCTCCTGCGAGCATAAACCGACTCTTCCCTTTTATTGCCACACCGTGCAGACCTTTCAAGCGCCATGAGCGATCTTCTGTTCCACCAACCTTATCAGTTCCAAGGAAATAAAAAGCACCATCAGACAAAACGTAAGCTGTTGGTGCTTTTTAACTAATTGAATTTACTATATCGCTTTCTATTACTATTTTGTTTCGCTCTATGCATCATTTGGTGTCAGATTGGTGTCAAAGTACAATCACAGCCTTCTAAATACGCATAAATACGTGGTTTATTTCTCTAAGCTTTTCATTGTCGGAAACAGCAGCACATCCCGGATCGCTGCGGAATCGGTCAGCAGCATGCACATCCGGTCGATTCCGAAACCGATGCCTCCCGTTGGCGGCATACCGATTTCCAAAGCGTTCAGGAAATCCTCGTCCGTATGGTTGGCTTCCTCGTCGCCCTTTGCCAGAAGCTCCTCCTGTGCGGCGAAACGCTCCCGCTGGTCGATCGGATCGTTCAGCTCGGAATAAGCGTTTGCCATTTCCCAGCCGTTCATGAAAAATTCAAACCGCTCTACGTATTCCGGATTGTCCGGCTTCTTCTTCGTAAGCGGGGAAATCTCAATCGGATGATCCATGACGAACGTCGGCTGGATCAGATGTTCCTCCACATATTCCTCAAAGAAAAGGTTGAGAATATCGCCCTTCTTATGATGTTCCTCGTATTCCAGATTGTGTTCCTTCGCTGCCGCTCTCGCTTCCTCCAGCGTATGGATCTCATGGAAATCAACGCCAGCATATTTCTTCACAGCGTCCACCATCGTGATCCGCTCAAACGGCTTTCCCAGATCCATTTCTATACCGTTATAAGTAATCTTCGTTGTTCCCAGCACTTCCTCCGCAACATAACGGTACAGATTTTCCGTCAGATCCATCATGCCGTTATAGTCCGTATAAGCCTGATACAATTCCATAAGCGTAAATTCCGGATTGTGGCGGGTATCCAGTCCCTCGTTCCGGAACACGCGCCCGATCTCATAGACGCGCTCCAGTCCGCCCACGATCAGCCGTTTCAGATATAATTCCAAAGAAATGCGGAGCTTCAGATCCTCGTCCAGCGCATTGAAATGCGTATCGAACGGTCTTGCTGCCGCACCGCCCGCATTTGCCACCAGCATTGGGGTTTCCACTTCCATGAAGCCCTGCCTGTCCAGATATTTCCGGATCGTGCTGATGATTTTTGAACGCTTGATAAACGTATCTTTTACTTCCGGATTCATAATGAGATCCACATACCGCTGACGGTAACGAAGATCCGTATTGGTAAGACCATGGAATTTCTCCGGAAGAATCTGCAGGCTCTTGGAAAGAAGCGTTACGGTGGCGGCGTGGATAGAAATTTCTCCGGTCTTCGTCTTGAAAACCTCTCCTGTGATACCGCAGATATCGCCGATATCCATTTTCTTGAACGCCTTGTATTCTTCTTCCCCGATACAGTCTCTTGCCACATAGCACTGGATATTGCCCTTCAGATCCTGAATGTTGCAGAAAGAAGCCTTTCCCATGACACGCTTGGACATCATACGCCCTGCGATGGAAACGCTCTTTCCCTCAAATGCAGCAAAGTCTTCCTTAATATCCATGCTGTGATTAGTTGTCTCGTATTTTGTTATCTGAAATGGATCCTGCCCGTTTTCCTGCAATTCCCGCAGCTTTTCCCTACGGACCATCAGAAGCTGGTTCAAATCCGGTTCCTGATTATTCTGATTTTTCTGTTCAGCCATGTTTCTACTCACTTTCCGTCTTACTTAGTTCGCGCGCTTGAAATCAAGGATCTTATAGTTAAATGTGCCTTCCGGCGCTTCTACCGTCACGATATGACCTACTTTTGCGCCAACGAGCGCGGCGCCGAGTGGCGATTCATTGGAAATCTTTCCGTTCAGAATATCCGCCTCCGTAGAACCGACTACCTTGTATTCCACTTCTTCGTTATACTCCATATCCAGTACGCGAACCGTGCAGCCAAAGTTTACAGTCTCGGAATCCAGGGAATCCTCATCAACAACTTCCACGTTTTTCAGTATTTTCTCGATCTCCTCGATTCTTGCTTCAATGTCTCTCTGCTCGTCTTTTGCAGCGTCATATTCAGCATTCTCGGACAAGTCGCCCTGCTCTCTCGCTTCCTTGATCTTTTGAGCGACTTCTTTTCTTTTATTTACACGCAGATCCTGTAATTCTTCTTCCAGCTTTTTGAGACCTTCATAGGTCAGTATGTTTTTCTTCTCAGCCATTTTCATTTACCTTCCTATCTTCATTTACAAAATCAACAGTACACGTCCGAATACCATTTTATAACAGTCGGACATAGCTTCATTCATTATATATTACCGTTTCCGCAAAGTCAACCGGAGCATTTATAAAGATAATTTGGGCGTAAAAGCTATATATTCGCTCAGAGCCTTCTTTATACTAAAAAAGCCCCCGTTTTAGGCGGGAGCTTTTTCTTTTACGCAAACCTTATAACACGAACATCTGGAATTCTTCCGGAGTCAGATCCGCAGGTTTTTTCCCATGCTTATCTGCATACCGCAGCAATTCCTGTAGATTTACATTCATCTTCGGAGGATCCTTATAAGGATCCGGCGGCAGATAGTAGCTTTCGTCCGGCTCGGTCGTAAGAAATTTTGGTTTTGTTACATTCATAAAAAAGACCTCCAATAACATTATTTTTTATATTTATATTATACCATAAATAGGGGATTTTTAACAGCTTTTTCGGGCATTTTTCGAGTGTTTTTTTACATCAATTTCCCTTGATTTTACGTCGTTTTCGGGCATTTTTTCTATCAAAAAGAGAACCATATCGCAGGCATTCTCGGTTGCCGCATCGTCTAACGCATATACACGAAAGCTGGAGGCCGGTGCCGGAAGGGTGGAGATAATCTCCATAACTCTTTCCGCACCGGTTGTCTGCCTGCTTAAATGATAAACATTCTCGGCAAAACCGGAAATCATAAGATAGGACATTCCTGCCCGTTCTTCTTCCGTCATGTTGTTTTCGATAAAGTATTCCTCAAGAGCTGCTTCACCATTCCAGTAGCCGTCTGCGCCATACGCGTAATAAACCGCTTTACGCATGGTAGTGTCCGTAATCTCGGTCTTTACAAAGGAAGCACTGGCGTCTGCGAAGTCATATCCACATACTGGATATACGTTTGCGGTAAGGCTGTCCGGGTTCTCAGATGTGCCGTACCAGTGGTACGCCTTGTCCCCGAAAGTAAATGTGCCGCCGCGATAGACGGTTATGGTCTCTCCCGCTGGTGCATCTTCCTCAGCGCCTTCGCCGGACACTGCATCCATAACAACCGTCATAAATGTATTGACTTCTGTACTGGCTTCAGCTTCAAAAGAAGCATATTCGTAATCTTCCTCAAAAGTCTCAGCGGAAACCTCACTGGATACTTCACTGGATTCCTCGCTGAATGCTTCACTGGATTCCTCGCTGAATACTTCACTACTGGAAATTTCACCGGAAACCTCCTCGGTCACTCCTTCCGGAAGAACGTCCACAGTCGTCGTTACTGCCGGATCCTGAATTTCAGCCGGATCTGTCACTTCCATTTCATTATTTTCACCTGTTTCACTGTCTTCCACTGTCTGCATGTCTATTGACTGTGCATAAGTACTATTCGAAAAGGGAGAAACAAAAAGAAGTGTGATCGCTACAATCATTGAGATAATTTTCTTTGTTTTCATGATTATTCTCCTTTCTGCAAATGAATAATAGGTTTCTTATTGTTTCGGTGGAGCTCTGAACTGAATTCTCATAACAACTCTCCTTTAGCTAAGATTTTTGGCGATATGCTTCATCTGGTTGACACCTAAAACGGCATCCTGTTTATTTGAAAGGAAAGGCTCTTCCCCTTCAAAATTAGTATGAAATTTATTACATATTTTTCTGATAACTAAAAAAAGCCGGATTTTGACAATCCGACTCTGATGAAATATTATCTGATTTTAAATTATAAAAAGAGAACCAGCTTTATATAATACTGGTTCTCTTTTGCTAAGGGAGGTAAGAGTTTATTTTACTCCATATTCTTTTTTCTTTTCAAGCAATTCTTCGTCTGTGTAACCTTTGAATACGAACTTTCTGTTTGCCTGTTCTTCTTCTGTACCCGTACCGAGAATGTACTTCTTAGTAGCACCGCACTTTTCGCATACCCACTTAGTATCAATACTGTCGTACCCCGGTGTAGTCACCACCCACTGATTCTCGTATACGGCATCATAGTGGACAACGTGGTAGAGGGGTATTGTTGTACTGGAAGCACCACCAGTACCATCTGGATTTCTGTGAGATAATTTATGAGAAGCTATCTCATTATCATTCATATCACTTTCTGATTCTGTAGCCTTCACCGGAGTATCTCCATTTCCAGTATATGCGTTCCGCATGGTAAGGGAACCGCTGGTGATATACACATTATACTGCTTTCTAAACCACTCCATATTATCATCACCGATAATATTGCGCAATTCTTCATAAGTATAAACAACATCGTCGTTAGCTGCGGCATCCGCAATATACGCAGTATATGCATCTTCAAGACATTTTAAACATATATGAACGCCGTCATATTTATACTTTGCATCCCTAGCAGGACTTACCAACACAGACTCCCAGTGCCCAACCTCATCTACTTTTGTAACCTCTGTTACAATCCTCCATGTATGATTGCACTCAGTAGAGCCACTTCCGCCTGAAGATGGTGCTTCTGTAGATGGTGCTTCCGTAGATGGTTTTCCGCCACTTTCCGTATCTAAATCATGGTAAGGGGTCTTCTCTGCGCTTGTAACCCCATCAATCTTATCCGGTGCTTCTTCTCCCTTATCTACGAGGATAACCTGGATAGCTTCTAACCGCTTTCCATAGCCGGACGTTCCAGCTTCCGCACCGTTTTTCGCCCATCCAAGCCAGCCGTAAGACTGCGCATGAACCCGATAGTAGACATCATAATGTTCTGCCAGCTCTCCGGTGAGTCGAATCTGGATCGCTTCTAACC
>CANRMC010000123.1 GCA_947631605.1 uncultured Lachnospiraceae bacterium | reverse complement strand
GGCCGAGGGTTCGAGTCCCTCTATCCACCCTAGGCTTTGCATAACCCAAGCCCTACAGCGGCACCGTTAAAAGAAATGCCGATAGGTATTCCGTTTTTGGGCTATCGCCAAGCGGTAAGGCACAGGACTTTGACTCCTGCATTCGTTGGTTCGAATCCAACTAGCCCAGCTAACAATTTTATATTTTATTTTTAAGGGCCACTAGCTCAGTCGGTAGAGCACTTGACTTTTAATCAAGGTGTCGCGGGTTCGATTCCCGCGTGGCTCACGCATGAAAACCTCTGGTAGGTTTTAGTATTTTAAAGTGATTGCCTGTGACTGTCGGGTGATCATTTTTATTTTCATATGAAATGAAAATAGGATCTGTTTTGCATGAAATGATTGACAAAGTATATACTTATGTATATACTTTTGCTTAGAGAAGGAGTTGATCGTTATGCAGACTACAATCCAAAAATGGGGAAATTCACAGGGGATCAGAATACCGAAGGGGTTTTTGGATGCTCTGGGTATGATGGAAAATGATCTGGTAGAATTAAATCGTGTCGATGATAATATTGTAATTTCCAAAGTAAAAGAGAAAAAAGAATTGACGTTGGATGATATTTTTAAGGATTATGACGGCGAATATGTTGCAGAAGAATTTGACTGGGGGTCTCCGTCCGGAAAGGAAGTGTGGTAATGTATCATCCGAAACAGGGAGATATCGTTTTTCTGAATTTCAGTCCTCAATCAGGTCATGAGCAGGCAGGACGAAGACCGGGCGTGATCATCAGCAATGAGCAGTTTTTCTTAAGAACGAAGCTTGCTGTTGTGTGTCCGATCACAAATACGAATAATAAATTTCCGCTTCATATCCCGTTAGACGATCGCACGGAAACAACAGGTGTGATCCTAACGGAACATATGAAATGTCTGGATGTTATCAGCAGGAATATTCAGTTTGTAGAAAAAATGCCGGAAGATTTATTCGATAAAACTCTGGCATATATTCGATCATTCTTTTAAGTATGTTCATTTAATGATTTTTTTATTCAAAATTTTTAAAATTCTAGTATAATACTGCAATGTAGATGTTGTTGTAACGAAATATGAGATAAAAATTGAATCATAATATTACTATGCGGATATGGCGGAATTGGCAGACGCGCCAGATTTAGGTTCTGGTGCCGCAAGGCGTGCAGGTTCAACTCCTGTTATCCGCATTTCTCTGGCACCGCTTCTCGGTGCAGTTTTGCATCCTTATCCGATGCTATGGCATCAGTTTCCGATGCTAGTGCACCGATTATCGGTGCCTTTTTTAATTTCTAAGCTATTAGTCATAATATCTGCTTGACGACTGTATGAATATATGTATAATAGTATATGTTTTGTGTTTAGTAAAAGTGAACTTGAAGTTTAGAAATACGTTACTTCAAAACGTGGCTGAAAGAAGAGAAGGTTATGAAAATAGGAAATAAGATCAGGGAATTGCGGGTTATGAAGGGACTCACGCAGGAGGAGCTGGCGGACCGGTCAGAGCTTTCCAAGGGATTTATCTCTCAGGTCGAGAGAGATCTTACTTCTCCTTCCATTTCCACACTTGTGGATATCCTGCAGTGTCTGGGAACAGACTTAAAAGAATTTTTCAGTGATTCCGAAGATACACAGGTTGTATTTAGGACGGCGGATTATTTTGAAAAAGATGACGCGGAACTGAAGAACCATATTGAATGGATCATCCCCAATGCACAGAAAAATATCATGGAGCCGATCTTACTGGTGATTGATGAAAATGGTTCCACCTATCCGGATAATCCTCATGAAGGAGAAGAATTCGGGTATGTGCTTTCAGGCAGTATTGAGATCCATATCGGGAATAAAGTATATAAGGCGAAGAAGAACGAATCGTTTTATTTCACGCCGAAATATCAGCATTATATTACCTCAAAACAGGGGGCGAAGCTGCTCTGGGTCAGTTCCCCGCCAAGTTTTTAAGGATTTTTCGCTTAGGAAAGGAGTTACATATTATGCGGAACGCATTGATCGAATTAAAAGGGCTTGCAAAGAATTACGATAATCAGCAGGTCTTAAAGGGAATCGACCTCGTAATCTATGAGAATGAATTTCTGACGCTTCTGGGACCTTCCGGCTGCGGCAAAACAACCACGCTTCGGATCATAGCAGGTTTTGAGGAACCTACCAGCGGCGAAGTTCTCTTTGACGGCGTGGATATTTCCAAGATTCCTGCTTACAAGCGGGAAGTCAATACGGTATTTCAGAAATACGCCTTGTTTCCGTTTTTAAATGTGTATGACAACGTGGCTTTCGGATTAAAGATCAAGAAAATGGATAAGAGTGTGATCGAGCATAAGGTTATGAAAACTTTGAAGCTGGTAGGACTTGCCGGATTTGAGAAGCGGGATGTGCAAAGCCTCTCCGGCGGACAGCAGCAGAGAGTGGCGATCGCAAGGGCTTTGGTAAATGAACCGAAAGTGCTGCTTTTAGATGAACCGCTGGGGGCATTGGATGCAAAACTCCGGAAAGAAATGCAGGCGGAACTGAAAAAGATCCAAAAGGAAGTAGGGATTACCTTTATTTTCGTTACCCACGACCAGGAGGAAGCGCTCTCTATGTCGGATACGGTTGTCGTTATGAATGAGGGGATCATTCAGCAGGTAGGAAGTCCGGAGGATATTTATAATGAACCGGAAAACCGTTTTGTTGCAAGCTTCATCGGTGAATCCAATATCATTGAGGCCGTTATGAAGCAGGATCTTCTGGTATCCTTTGACGGAGAGGATTTTGAGTGCGTGGATAAGGGTTTCAAGAAAAACGAAGATGTAGAGGTTGTGATCCGTCCGGAGGATATCGATATCGTGAAGCCGGATAAGGCGAAGCTGAAAGGTACTGTGAAATCCATTATATTTAAAGGCGTACACCATGAAATTGTTGTTGAGACGGAATTTCGGGATTATACGATCCATACGACGGATTATTTTGAGCCGGGACTTAAAGTGGGACTAAAATTCGGACCGGACGATATTCATGTTATGTACCGCATGGACTGGGTATAGGAAAGAAGAGGAGTAAGATATGAAATCATTTCGAAAACTGGTACGGCCGTATATTCTATGGTCCTTGGTTCTGATCGTGGTTCCTCTGATCCTGATCGTCCTTTATGCTGTGACAACCGGAGGAAACCGGCTGGTTAATATCCAGTTCACTTTGGATAATTTCAAAAAGATCATCGAGCCGATCTATCTGACCGTTTTTTCAAAATCGTTCCAGCTCGGTATTCTTACTGTTGTTATATGTCTCATATTGGGATATACCCTTGCCTATGTCATCAGCAGATTCAACGAAAAAACGCAGAATATCCTGATCCTTTTTGTTACGATCCCGATGTGGATCAATACGCTGCTTCGGACGTATGCATGGATCAGCCTTTTATCGGATAACGGTCTTATCAATTCACTGCTTCAGACACTGGGCTTTGATTCCATACCGATGATGTATACGGACTTTGCAGTTATTGTCGGTCTGGTAAGCGACCTTCTGCCGTTCATGGTAATACCGATCCATACGTCTCTTTGTAAGATCGATAAGTCACTGATCGAAGCGGCGCAGGACCTGGGGGCGAACCGGTTCCAGACTTTTTGGCGCGTAACTTTTAAAATGTCGATCCCGGGTGTTCTGAACGGGATCATTATGACGTTTTTACTTTCAATATCCACTTTTGTCATTCCAAAGCTTTTGGGCGGTGGACAGTATATGCTGATCGGAAATCTGATAGAAAATCAGTTTATCTCGATCGGAGACTGGAATTTCGGCAGCGCCATTTCCCTTCTTCTGGCGGCGGTGATTCTGCTTGCTATCCGGTTTATGAAGAAGATTGACAAAGATGAGACGGAGGAAGAGTAGATGAAAAAAAAGAAGAAAATTTTTTCTGTTTTATATATTGGGGCATGCTTCCTGTTTTTCTATCTTCCGATCGTGGTAACCATGGTATTTTCCTTTAATTCCGGAAAGTCGCTGACGAAGATGTCCGGATTTTCCTTCCGCTGGTATGAAAGTCTGGTGACGAATAAATCGATCATGGAAGCTGTGTATGTATCGCTTTCGATTGCCGTACTTGCTACGATCCTTTCCACCATATTAGGGACGGTGACCGCTATCGGGCTTTCCAAGAATCGGAAGATCCTGAAGGAAATTATTTTGAACGTGAACAATATATCCATTATGAATCCGGATATTGTAACAGCCATCGGACTTATGATCTTATTTTCCTCTCTGAAGATGGAAAAGGGTTATCTTACGATGCTGCTTGCGCATGTCTCTTTCTGTACGCCGTATGTGATTACCAATGTTTATCCGAAGGTGCGGAAACTGGATCCGAATCTTGCCAATGCGGCCATGGATCTGGGGGCAACCCCGTTTCAGGCGCTTGTAAAAGTGATCCTTCCGATGCTGAAAGAGGGGATATATGCGGGAATCCTGCTTTCCTTCACCATGTCGTTTGACGATTTTGTAATTTCCTATTTTGTGACCGGAAATGGGGTGCAGAACATTTCCATTATTGTTTACAATATGACAAAACGGACGAATCCGACGATCAATGCGTTATCCACCATTGTAATCCTTGTCATTATACTTACTCTGGTGCTTGTTAATACCATTCCTGCCATTTTGCGAAAGAAACGGGAAAAGAAAGAAGCATTACAGGAAAATATAAATTTAGATTAAATACGAAAGGAAAAGAAAATGAAAAAAATTAAAACCCTTGTCAGTTTAACAGTTGTTTTGTCGCTTTGTTTATCCTTGTTTACGGGATGTGGTAAGAGTTCGAAGAGGACATTAAAAGTTTACAGTTGGGGAGAATATATCGAACCGACTCTGTTGGACGATTTTGAACGTGAGTTTGACTGCGAGGTGATCTATGAAACCTTCGATTCGAATGAAACGATGTATACAAAGATTCAGAGTGGCGAGCAGTATGATATTCTGGTTCCGTCGGATTATATGATCGAACGCCTGATTAAAGAAAATTATCTCCAACCGCTTGACTGGGCGCAGCTTCCGAATGCAGACGGACTAAATTCGGATATCATGGGACTTGCGTATGACCCGGAGAATACATATTCTGCACCGTTTTTTGTCGGAACGGTAGGGATTCTCTATGATAAAACAGTCGTGGATGAGGAAGACCTGAAAGCGGGATGGGAGGTTCTTCGCAATACAAAATATGCCGGTAATATTTATATGTATGATTCCGAACGGGATTCTTTTATGGTTGCGCTGAAGGCGCTCGGTTATTCCATGAATACAACGGATCATGCGGAAATTGATGAGGCTTATGATTGGCTGATTAAGCAGAGAGATACCATGAATCCGGTTTATGCCGGTGATGATGTGATCGACAACATGATTTCCGGAAATAAGGCTATGGCGGTCGTATATTCGGGTGACGCCGCATATATCATGGCGGAAAATGAAAATATGGATTATTTTGAACCGGAAGAAGGAACCAATGAATGGTGCGACTCCATGGTTATTACAAACTCCTGCACCGAAACGGAACTCGCGCACGCCTATATCAATTTTATGATGGATCCGGAAAATGCTTATGCAAACAGTCTGTTTGTCGGTTATACGACGCCGATTTCGGAAGCGGCTGAAAGACTGGCAAATGAGGAGTATAAAGGAATGACC
>CANRMC010000122.1 GCA_947631605.1 uncultured Lachnospiraceae bacterium | reverse complement strand
AGAGTCCGTAAGGATTTCGGAGAGCCGCCGCTTGTTACGCCTAGTTCGCAGATCGTCGGAACGCAGGCCGTTCTGAATGTTTTGATGGGCGAGCGTTATAAGATGTGCACAAAAGAAACGAAAGACCTTCTGTCCGGCAAATACGGCCAGACCGTAAAGCCGTTTGATCCGGAAGTGCAGAAAAAGGTAATCGGCGATACAAAGCCGATCACATATCGTCCGGCGGATGATCTGGAGCCGGAATTAGAGCGTTTGGATAAGGAGATTGCTCAGTACAAGCAGCAGGATGAGGATGTGCTTACGTATGCGTTATTCCCGCAGGTTGCGATTGATTTCTTCAAATACAGGGAAGCGCAGCAGACAAAAGTAGACGCACAGCTTGCAGATACCGATGCAAAAACCTATCCGGTATAGGATTTTCAATAATTATTAAGACGGGTAAGCTTCGGCTTATCCGTCTTTGCTGAATACAGGGGCAAAAAATGGCAGCACAATTCGATATTACCAATATTTCCAACAAAATGAACCATGATGACAGCGGGAAGAAAAAGAAAAGTTTGTCTACCACGCAGATCATCCTCTTAGGTTTTTTTACTACGATCATGGCAGGAACCCTGCTTCTTATGCTTCCAATCGCAACCGTTGCAGGAGAGAGCACATCATTTGTAGACGCGCTTTTTACGGCGACAACCTCCGTCTGCGTGACAGGTCTTGTGGTCGTCGATACCTTTGCGCATTGGACGCTGTTTGGAAAGATAATCATTCTGCTTCTCATTCAGGTCGGTGGTCTGGGAATCGTAACGCTTACTTCCGGCCTTATGCTCATGCTTCACAGAAAAGTGACGTTGAGCGACCGTATGCTGATTCAGGACGCCTTTAATCTGGACACCCTTCAGGGACTGATCCGCTTTATAAAAAAGGCGGTGGCGGGAACATTTTTGATAGAAGGGATCGGCGCATTCTTTTATATGCTGGTATTCATTCCGGAATTTGGCGTAAAAAAAGGAATGTTCGTATCTATATTTAATTCCGTATCGGCATTTTGTAACGCGGGTATTGATATCATCGGTCCAACCAGCCTGACGGAATATTATAACCAGCCGATCGTAAATATTGTCACAATGCTTTTGATCGTTCTCGGCGGTATCGGTTATGTGGTATGGTTTGATTTTGTTCTGACAACGAAGAAGGTTTTGCAGAAACGGTACCGGATCACATCGATATTTAAACGTTTGAACGAACACTCAAAACTGGTGCTTATCACCACGTTTATATTGATCTTTACAGGCGCAGTCTGTATTTTTCTCTTTGAATATTCCAATCCTGATACCATCGGGTCAATGTCGCTCGGAAATAAGATCATGAACAGCTTTTTTCAATCGGTGACGCTCCGTACGGCAGGATTTTTTACGATACCCCAGCAGAAACTGACGGATCCGTCTTTTGTGATCTGCGTGATCATGATGTTTATCGGCGGTTCCCCGGTCGGTACAGCCGGCGGTGTAAAGACCGTTACGATCGCGGTCGCAGTCGCCAATGTACGGGCGTTTATAAAAGATAAAGATGAAACAGTCCTTTTTAAGCGGAAGGTTTCCCACGCTTTGATCAATAAAGCGCTTGCGGTTATATCCTTCAGTTTTATGCTTACACTGACGCTTCTTATGCTGCTTATTCTCACAAATCCATTGGAAATAAAAAATGCGGTATTTGAAATCTTCAGCGCGACGGCAACCGTAGGCCTTTCCCGAAATACAACCGCGAGTCTGAATACGGTCGGAAGGCTTATCATTATTGCCGCCATGTATCTGGGGCGTGTCGGACCGATCTCCATGGCAATCGCGTTCCGGTCAAAGAATCAGCAAAAAGGCGGTATGAGCCATGCAGAAGGACATTTTATTGTAGGATAGGAGGATCAATCAGTTATGGATAAATCATTTGCAGTATTCGGATTGGGAAGATTCGGAGCCAGCGTGGCTCTGGCTTTGGCGGACGCCGGCGCGGAAGTCATGGTGGTGGATAATAATCCGGAGAATATCAGCGAAATCTCCGATCAGGTCACCTGCGCCATTACAGCGGACCTGACAGAGCCGGACGTCATTAAGAATCTCGGCATTTCCAATATGGACGCCGTTTTGGTCGCCATGTCGCAGGATCTGGAAGCAAGTATCATGTGCGTCATGGTTTCCAAAGAACTGGGCGTTCCGTTTGTACTTGCCAAGGCAAAAGACGTCCGCATGGGAGACATACTTACCAGAATCGGGGCGGACAAGATCATTTATCCGGAATTTGAAACCGGACTCAGAACCGCGCGAAAGCTGATCTCCTCCGACTTTCTTGAATTTTTCGACCTTTCGGAAAAGATGAGCATGATAGAAATGCTGCCGAAGGAATCATGGGTAGGTCATTCCTTAAAAGAGCTGAACCTTCGTCAGAAATACAATATCAATGTCATCGCAGTCAAACATAATAACGAGATCAGCGCGGTGCTGGATCCGGACGAGCCGTTAAAGAAGGATTCCCCGATCCTTATCACAGTTGAAAAGAAGAATCTGAAAAAACTGATATAGCTATGAGTATGATGAAAAAAATGATCGTCGTGGGCGGCGGGCCCGCCGGCATGATGGCAGCGATTCAGGCGTCGCAGTTTTATGACGTTACGCTGCTGGAAAAAAATGAAAAACTTGGAAAAAAACTGTTCATAACCGGAAAAGGGCGCTGCAATCTGACGAATGAATGTGATATCGACACTTATCTGAAACATACAGTCAGCAATCCGAAATTTATGTATAGCGCCATTCACGCCTTTAATTGTCAGGATACGATAGAAACATTCAGACGTATGGGACTGAAGGTAAAGACAGAACGGGGAAACCGCGTATTTCCTGCCTCCGACCATTCTTCGGATGTGATAGGCGCATTGGTTCGGGAACTGGAAAAACGCCATGTGGACGTGCAATTTCATCGGACCGTAACCGACATTTGCACTGAAGAATATCCGGGAAATGACGGAACATCTTATCTGAAACAGGTTACAGGCGTGAAATGCAAAAATGAGTTTTTTCCTGCGGATGTTGTCGTTCTGGCAACCGGAGGACTTTCTTATCCGTCGACAGGTTCTACCGGCGACGGGCTCCGCTGGGCGGAAAAACTGGGGCTTGCGGTCGTTCCGCCGGAACCGGCGCTTGTACCCATAAATATAAAAGAAGATTTCTGTAAGAGGATGATGGGACTTTCCCTGCGGAATGTAAACGTCCGTTTTCTCCTTCCAAAGTCTGAATCGTCGGGAAGAAAAAAAGATAAGATCATTTATGAAGATTTTGGAGAAATGATCTTTACGCATTTCGGAGTGAGCGGACCGGTGATACTGAGCGCTTCTTCCTATCTGCATAAGTACCTGAAGGAAGATGAGGAAATCCGCTTGGAAATAGATTTGAAACCGGCGCTTACGGAACAGCAGTTGGACGAAAGACTCCGGAAGGATTTTGAAAAATATTCAAATAAACAGTTTCAAAATTCCCTGAACGATCTGCTTCCGCGGATGATGATCCCCATACTGATCGAGAGAACCGGAATCGAATCGTATAAACGGGTAAATGAAATACGCCACGAAGAAAGAATGAAGATCATAAAATATATGAAATGTTTTTCTCTTCATGTAGCAGGACTCCGCGGATTTGATGAGGCAATTATCACAAAAGGCGGAGTGGCGGTGAAGGAAATAAATCCGAAAACCATGGAGGCAAAGAAAATAAAAGGACTTCGCTTCGCCGGTGAAATGATTGACGTGGATACTTTGACCGGAGGTTTTAACCTCCAGACAGCATGGAGTACCGGTTATGCCGCCGGACAGGATGAACAATAAAACATAACAAACAATATAACATAACGGGAAAAGAGGATATAAGTATGAATATAGCAATTGACGGCCCGGCAGGCGCAGGAAAGAGCACGATCGCGAAACTGGCTGCCAAAGAACTCGGATTTCTTTATGTAGATACCGGAGCCATGTATCGGGCGATCGCCCTTTATCTTTTGCGAAAAAAAACGCCGATCGATGATGAAAAAGCATTGAAAGAAGCTTTGGAGCATATCGCGATTTCCATAAAATATGAGGATAAACAGCAGAATGTTTATTTAAACGGCGAAGATGTCACAGGCAGCCTTCGGGAAGAAGCCGTAGGAAATATGGCGTCCGTTTCTTCGGCAAAACAGCCGGTGCGGGATAAGCTGTTAAGTCTTCAACGCAGTCTTGCTGAGGATAATTCCGTGATCATGGACGGAAGGGATATCGGAACAAATGTCCTGCCGAACGCAGAGTTAAAAATATATCTTACCGCTTCCGCAGATGTCCGGGCAAAAAGGCGTTATGACGAGCTTCTTTCGAATGGGGAGAAGCCGGATTTTGAAAAAATAAAAGCAGACATTATAAAAAGGGACGAGCAGGATATGAACCGAAAGATCGCGCCGCTCAGACAGGCGGAGGACGCAGTATATCTGGACACATCATCACTCAGTATTCCTGAGGTCGTGAAACAGATTGTGGAATGGGAGAAAGAACGGGCATGACAGTAAAACTCGCAAAATCCGCCGGCTTCTGTCCGGGCGTAAAACGGGCGGTAGAAACCGCATTTAAAGAAGCGGAGAACGGAATAAAAACCGGTACTCCGGTTTATACCTTCGGTCCGATCATACACAATGAGGAAGTTGTAAAAGAACTTCAGGACAAACATGTGGGGATCATAGATGATGTGGAACAGTTAAAAACCATTCCGCCTTCTCATATCATCATCCGTTCCCATGGGGTAGGGCGCGGGATTTATGAGAAAATTCAGGAAAACGGCCATACCCTGATAGACGCAACCTGTCCCTTTGTCACAAATATTCACAGGATTGTTGATGAAAACAGCAAGAACGGGAATATTATTATAATCATCGGAAATGCGGATCACCCCGAAGTACAGGGAATCAAAGGCTGGTGCAGGGAAGAACCGTATATCATCAGTTCTCCGGAGGAAGCAAAACGCCTTCCGGATTTTCCGGAAAAGACGATTACATGCGTAAGTCAGACGACCTTTAATTTAAAAAATTTTCAAGATATAGTTGAATTATTGAAAAAAAGATATTATAATGTCATTGTTTGTAAGACTATCTGCAATGCAACCGAGGAACGTCAACAGGAGACACGTCAGTTAGCGGCTGATGTGGACGCTATGATTGTGATTGGTGGAATCAGCAGTTCAAATACGCAGAAGCTATTTGAGATCAGCAAACAGGAATGTAAGAATACTTACTATATACAGACACTTGCCGATTTGAATTTGACTGCTTTTGAATCCGCTCGTAGGGTAGGTATTACTGCTGGGGCATCTACCCCAAATCATATAATTAAGGAGGTTCTTGACAGCATGTCAGAATTAAGCTTTGAAGAAATGTTGCAGGATGAGAATCCGGTTTCCATTCGTACCGGTCAGGTTGTGGATGGAAAAGTCATTGATGTAAAACCGGACGAGATTGTTGTCGATATCCAGTATAAATCAGATGGTATCATTACCAGAAACGAGTACTCCAACACACCGAATCTGGATCTTACTACCGTCGTAAAAGTTGGTGATTCAATTACAGTAAAGGTTATCAAAACCAATGACGGTGAAGGACAGGTGCTTCTTTCTTATAAGAGAGTGGCAGCCGAGAA
>CANRMC010000121.1 GCA_947631605.1 uncultured Lachnospiraceae bacterium | reverse complement strand
CGAAACAATGCATGACAAATATGCTTTCTCTACTGTTTGAATCTTCTTAAAATAGTCGGAAAGCGCATTATATAATTCAATCGGATATTCCTCCGGAACTCCGAATAAAAAATACTTCTCATATTCATTAACTTTTTGATTTAAAAATTCAAGATCAGAATTGATTTCATTATATCGATTTCTTTGTCTCATTTTCAATTTATTAAACTCCTAATATTCTGAAATTCCTCTCATTGTTATTCATCTATTGTAACTCTAATTCGTTTTTCAAGTGTTCCAACTCTAAAGCATTCATACCACATACACATATTTCGGTAATATTATCGGTATCTGAGAGTCCCAAATATACGTTGTCTATCTTTATATATTTGAAACTATTTTTATCTGAAAGTATTATTCTTGCGCCATTCGAATACAAAATAGTTTTGAAAACAGTACATTCAACATCATCGCCATTAAGTAGTATTTTACTATTTTCAAAATTTTCTATTATCAATTCATTCGCAGTTTCTGAATACTCTTTGCAAAGCAATAATGTTATTCTTTTTATCAGCTTACTCTTTATTCCAACTGCAAATTCCAAACAAGAAGATTTATCTTTTGAATATGAAATATATTCAAGCGCTTCTTCATCTTTATTTAATATAATCTTCAAAGGAATATATTCTTCCAATATTATATTTACTTTATAATTTTCATTTTCAGTTAAAATTTTCATCTCTAATGCACCCACTTCTTATCAATATTCTTTGGAGTTATTTAATATATTGACTGGGTACTGCATCTGCTAACCAGACTTTCTCATTTCCGAAATTATTGTCGGTTTTGAGGCAATAACCCTTTTTCCATGGATTCTTAATAAAGTTATCGTACTGAGTATTAAGAATCTGATGAATATCATATTTCATAAACAATCCTACTTTCTACTTCAACTTCTCATTTTTTCATCATTGACACCAAACATCTTTACCAATCTTAATATATTCATTTAATTTCTCATCCATAGGTCTATTATCATCACATGGCATGTAACCTATAAGATTACTAATTCCTTCGGGATATTCAAACTCTGTATAAACATCCTCTATTACTTTGTATATTTCATCATATAAATAAAGGTATGCATCATAAATAATTGCAAATATCCACTTCGAATTGATCATTTCTAAATCCTGTTTCTCTTCCTTAAGTGCTAAGTGAAATACCTTTTCTTCTACCTCATCTTCTTCTGCAATAGATAGCTCTAATACACTATCAAATTGATCCATTTCTTCTGATAAAGCTAGAACAGCATATGATATTATCTCACTATTCGAAATTATTGATTTTTCAAGTCCCACTTATAATTCATTCCACGTCCAATTCGGAATAGTTTCGCATATTCTATCAAAATTTACTTTACTTCTTAACATTATTTATATACTCCTTTGGGAACAACTTGATTTGGAAATCCTGTATATATTAAACCGAATGTTTCTTTTTATCCCTGATTTTATCCCAAATTAAATAAGCCTGAATCAAAGCTAGTCCGCCAAAACCTAAAAATATGTTAGATAATAAAGAAACTATCAGTGAAGATTCTGAAAGACCGTCTATGAGAGAGATAAATATTGGTGTACGAAATAAAAACATAATAGCAAATGAAACTACAGCGATTATAATTCTGAACATCAGTTTTGAAAATTGCTCTTTGTAAAATAATTCATTTGCTTGTTTTATAAGGGATTTTACATCTTTACAGTGTTCGCATTTCCCACTTACTAAGAGCCTGCCGCAATGCGGACATATCTTTTTGCTGTTTTTCCAAAATGAATATATATAGTCAACCAGACTTCTATAATTCTGTATATCATCATAAATAGTAACTGTATGTTTCGATTCGCTTAGACCTTGCCGAGTTGTATATGTAATAATTATTTTATGCTTTTTTTGCTTTAGTTCAAGAATCCGATTAATCTTTCTTGCACATGAATACACTTTCTTGTTCTTCAATACAGAAAGAATCTTAGGCGCATCTACATTGTTTGTGATTATCTTTCTATTTTCCCGATTTTCATGATTAAAGAAAAGCGCTTGTAAATCGTAAACCGATGATACTCGGTGAGTTCTATCATAAAAGTTATCCTTAAATTTATCCAGATAAACAGTTTTCAGAAATTTCTCAGAATAAATATCGAAAACAAACAGTTCCCCGTTTGGCTTTTTCCCAATGGCATTTAGGGTTGCCCAGCCATAACCGTCTCTTTTCGTATTATGCGGCTTTATGTAATTCCATACATAATAAGAATCATCGGGAGTCGCTTTCTCACATATGAAGAACGGAAATTTGCCATTTGTGGCAACTTCACCTAACCTTGAATGCAACATTGTAATATTCAATGAAATATTCTTTACCATTGGCTGGCAGAAGCTGGTTACTTCTGTAATTATTGTATCCGACGGATACCGGGAATCTAAAACCAAAATGTAAATAGGATCCGTTCCCGAATCGATGCAAGACAAATAAGCCTTCTCTACAGTCTGACTCTTCTTAAAATAATCATAAAGTTTATTCTGCAAATCAGTCGGAAAATCTTCAGGCACATCAAAAACATAGTCATTTTTATATTTTTTGATTTCAATATTTAAAAATTCAAGATCAGAATTGATTTCTTTATTTTGATTTCTTCGTCTCATTTTTAATTTATCAAACTCCTAAATATTTTTTAGTGAATTCAGTTTCCATTATTTGTAATTGTCCCTTTTCATATAGTTTTCCCCACTATAATATTACTCTGTTCTGATAAAGCTAAAACAGCATAGTTCAGTTTAATATGTATAATCCTCCCGAAAGACAATACTATCCGTCATGAAATAATCGCTATAGTTGTATCTGGAAAGCTTGGAAAAATCCTGTCGGTCGATGAAAATCAACTGGGTAGTACCTGTGAAACTGTGTTCCTGCATCCATGCCTGAAATTCGCGCCCTATAACATCGTAGGAAGAAGAATCCATGCTATCAGCCGGAAGAAATACTGTATTTCTGGATTTCACCATACCGTCCAACACCACCCCATCTTCCGGAAGTCTGTCATAATTGGTTTCGTAGATATTCGAAAAGATTATGACATCTTTTGTGACAGTATGGAAATATTCTGCAAGATATGATTCAAAATCTTCTCGCAAAAAGACAGCAGGATAATCATCTTCATAAATATAACCGCCGTAATCATTCTTTCTAGTTACTGTTACCATATCAAAATCCGTATGCTCTCCCGATGGATATACGGTCAGCGTTTCTACACCATATTCATCTACATATCCAGAATAAGTAAACTCCTCCCCATACTTATCCTCAATATAAGAAAGCATTTCCTCGATTGCCGTAATTGAGCGCTGCTGCTCCGGAGTAAGCGAATCATAATCGGTTGGCAGTCCATTATTTTGAAGGATTTCTTTCTGACGTTCTGATAATGTGGGTTCTTCCTCGGAAGTCAAGGAAACCTTCGTGAGACAACCGGAAAGATAGATAATACTAAAAAAAAGAAAAATTAGTAAAAGTTTAATTCGGTGTTTTATAGCAAGACGCATTGATTTCTCCTCTCTTTCTTGATAAAGCTCAAACTGCATGTGATATTACCGTAACTTGTCAAACTGTCTGATTATATTCCTCCAGATCCTTTGCAAATTCACACATCTCTATAAGTGTACTTACAATTTCATTATTTTCAGATATTGCTAATATCAGTGAACCATCCCAAGCTACAATTTCTGTAATAGCTAATGGGTTTTGTATTGTAATTGGATTTTTCCAAAAGCCTTTATATCCATCTGCATATGGATACTCGTATTTTAATACTTCTTCCAATAATACCTTTTTAGGAAAAGCCGAAAACACTCCCCATATCCATTGGAAGTCTTCTTTTTCCAATAATCGTAACAGATCTTTTCCTTCAATCCAGCAATATTCGTTATCAAAAAATTTTGCTAACTCTTCATCCATCGGACAACATTCAATATTGGTTATCAGCCAATTGTAATTATCCACATCTTTCATATAATTAAAAATTTTATTTATAGAAATTTCATTATGTTCAATTATACAGCCTTTCATCTTGACTCTCCCATCTACTCTGAGAAATTATTAGTTGTTATACGCATTTTCTCTTTGATGCTGTATTCACATTTTCCTAATAGGCAATCCAAAAAGTATACCCACTCTTCTTTTTGTACATCTTCTTCTCCGCTTGCATAATGCTTTAAAGTAAAAAAAACATCTGTTATTAGTTCATCATCCGAATCATATATTTTTTCACAATCAAACATATCCATTAAGCTTTCCAGCAATCGACTATTCTCACAACTTCCTTTTAATATTTCTTTTATTATCATTATGAATTCATTATAATACATACCAAACTCCTATCTTTCCAAACTATACATTATTTATCATCACCATTAAGGGAATCGTCAATTCTATCCATATCAAAGGTTAACTCATAAAACATACACTTCTCCTTTAATTAGCGCTATAAATCTACCCGTTCCTTTTTTTCTTGGATTATCTCGCCGACGGTTTTTAATGAAGCGATTGTAAAAGCCAAGGCAAGAATAATAAAAATGATTTTAGGTATCAAATACTCCACTTTGAATGGGATCAGCAGCATAATTACTATCATAATAACAGCGATTGTGGTATACGCAATCAGAGAAATCTTCTGCTTTTTCGCTATTACAGGGTCTTCGGTTACTGGTTCTTTACCAATACAGTTTTCACAATATCCTTTTTCCATGAAACTTCCACAACGAGGACAGATATGTTCTGATTTGGTCTTATACTCGTTTAAAGTTTTTATCAAACCATCATAGTCACTAATCGAATCATATATCGTTATATCTTTTTTTCTTTCCCTACCTTCGAAAATGTGTGTAAATGTAATAATGATTTTATGTTTTTTCTGTTCCAGATTTAGGATTCGATTTACTTTAATTCCACTTTGATATGCACCCTCACTCATCAACTCGGACGGTAAAATGGTAGTATGATTCATTATATGATGAATTTTGCGTTTTCTATCGTTCTCATTCATATTATTAGAAGAACCACTAACCAGATTAACTATACTCTGCGAAATAGGTTCTCCTGTAATAAAAGTCATTGGTATTTTGGGGAGTAAATCCTGACGGTGTATTCCTATTAGGAACTCATATGAATATAAATCAAAGATAATTAAATCATTCTTATAATTTAATCCGATTGCTATCAGCTTCGGTACGGAAGTTCCTTTACTTGTTTCTTTGGGTTTCTCATATGTCCATACCCGGCAGGTTCTACTGGAATAGTCGCTTTGTTTATGTGGTTTTGTCTCTTCAGACATATCTTTACCTCCATTTTTTCTAATACATGATCAATTGTAAATGATTTCACCTTTATAATTCAGTCCGAATGCAGGGCATACTTCCTCACCCATATCCTTGTAAGTATGCAGATGCTTATAACACCAAAACTTACAGGTGCGATCCGGAAAATCCAATTGCAGTCTTTTATATAATTCCTGATATGTAATATCTTTTTCCATACATCATTCCTAAAATAGGGAGAATATAAAAAATAGTATTTAAACTACCCGTTCGTTCTTTTCCTTTATTATTTCGCCTGCTGTTGATATAGTAGCCACTGTAAAAGCCAAGGCAAGGATAATTAATATTATTTTTAGTATTATAAAATTTATGGTGAATTTAGATTATCTCTTTAGAAGTTCTTATATGTCGGTATAGCCCGTATTTCCGGGCTTTCC
>CANRMC010000120.1 GCA_947631605.1 uncultured Lachnospiraceae bacterium | reverse complement strand
GGGAGGCAATCTGGAAAGAATATATTGAAAAGAATAAAGAACTGCTCAAATGATAATCATTTGGGATCAAATCATTTCTATCTGATTAGCGAATTTCTGTTATCATTCTGTTATCACGCTTCTATTTTCTCAATAACAGATTAGAAAAAGGACTCCGGACAAATCGTCCGAAGTCCTTATAAAATCCAGCTTTTTACTGCTTACTCAATAATAGAAGCAACACGACCAGAGCCTACGGTACGTCCACCCTCACGTTATTTGAATAGCGTTTTATGTGGTATTCTCTATGCTTTTTATTGGTGAAAGTAGCGTAAAATCAAGGTTTTTGCGTGACGTATTTTTATTTGCATGATTTCTTGGCACCGTTTTGGCACCATCAATCTATTATAAATTTTTAATTATTGTAAGAAAATAATTACCTAAAACATTTTACGTTTTTACATAGGAACAATCTATGTCTCCATTAATAAGAATTCCCCAAGGATAATTTCCTTGTTCATAATGATATACTATAATCTTAGGATCATGTTGGGGACTAAATCCTTGTGCCAGAAAAAACGTAAATGCTACCGAAGAACTAATCGCCATATGTAATGTCTTTATCTTATATTGTTTTACCAATTCTCTGATATGGTATAATATATTTGCCCGCAATGTCTCTGCATCATCATAAGACAATATATTATCAAATCCTAGAAAATTAGAAACAAAATATACTATATGTTTATTTTCTAAATTCAGCGACTTCAAATGTTCTTTTTGTATTTCTAAAGATGTAGAAATTGCAACAACAAGATCTTCTGATTTTTTTGTTTTGTTTTCTTCTTTACAAGTTATTTTTATTTCACTTTTTTCTTTTGTCCACTCTTCAAACACAGATGCATTATTTCTTTTTTTATGTAGCAATATAACATTATTTTGATCACCAATTTTATATCCTAATCTAAAAACAAGCGGCACATGTGCAATTCCATAATATGCTATTTGCTCGTGTGATTTTTGTGCATCTTCTGCCATTTGATCTATTTCTTCAAGTGCTAAATTGTCAACATTACCTTTATGAATTTTAGTTACCTGATTCAAAAGATGTTCATTCAAGCAATATCTTTGTTTTATTTTTTCATCGATTTCAGCAAGATCGTATGACATTGATTGATGTCGTATGATAAATATCCTTTTCTTATACAGAATACTAAAAAAGAAAAGAAAAATGCAAATCACAGTACACACTATGAAAATAATTCGACCTTTAAATTCTGTCAATTTCCCAATTGTTGGTAAGAAATTGAGAATTGTGCGATACCACCCTACAACATTACCCACCTCTATTTTGTCAATATAACCTGAAAATCCATAAGATATTAAAGACAATATGCTGAAAATAATACTTCCTATTCCCCATACTTTTTTAGGAATTTTTAGTAATTTATTAATTATTTTATCCAATCTCTTAAACCTCTTCCATTTCCCGTATTAATCCATCAGAAACTGTCCATACTTTTAGTTTATTCAATCCAACAATAACAAAAAAAGCTTGTTTATAATTTTTATTAATTTTATCTATTCTTTTCCAATCCCTTTTATCTACAAGGGATGGAACTGGAATAGACTGATTATGAGTATGCCACTCCCCTAAATATGTTTTTTTTTGACCAGACTCATGCCATAAACGATCCATTTCTTGTTGATGTCCATATTCCGAACGTTTAAAATAATTTCTTCCCCTACTGTCCTCTGAAAATGGTGTCGTAATATCTGTTATTATTACCTGTTTATCTGCTAGATTTAAATATCCAACAATTATTCCACCACTTTCTATTCTAAAATCATATTCATGCATGTATTCCTCATAAAAATTTATCACATTATTCAAAAACACTAACTTTATTTTTGATATTTTATCTACAAATTCCATCTTTCTATTTTTTATGACATATAGGGCAATGTTTTGCTGTCATAATTGCAACTTCTCCTTCTGATTTATTTGTTTTTCGAAATTGGTAAAAAGCAGATGGAATAAAGCCCGCATTTACCAATGCATCACTTTTACCAATCCATGAATGTATTTTATTATGCTCAACTTCTCCTTTTAAAATTTCAATAGCCAATCGTGCGACTAGGATTGCCGTTTGCTGAGAATCCAAGCAACTATACGGCACAAATGCACTAGAACATCCCGAAATATTCTTTTTAAAATGCTGACCTTCTTCTACCAAACTCGCTCGAAAAGGAACCAAGTCATCTGACATCAAATCTGTATATAAGCATCTCAAACATGAGTGCTGATCTATATTCACTGCAACGGCATGTCCTCCTATTCCATATGGCTCATTAAAACCACATATAAATGGCGTGGATATTTTTTCTTCATACAAAATTCGATTAATTTCCAAATTTAAAGTCGGTTCTCCTAAAGCCGATATGATTATATCATAATTTGCCAATCTATCCTTCTTCAGAATAAATTTTTCTACAGAACGATCTTCATAATCTAATGAATCAATATCTGTATATGGATACATCTGTTCTAATCTTTCCTTTAATAATACTGCTTTATGACTTGATTTGCACATCAGAGAATCAAACCCTAAAAAATGTCTATGAACATTTTCCTTTGAGAACAAATCATTATCCAATAAATCAATTGATCCAATCCCTAACTGACATAAATTATTTGCTATATAGCCCCCGACAGATCCACACCCCAACAATAATATTTGTTTTTTCGAAATATCCTCTTCCATACCACTTCTTTGTAGCATATATTTCCTATCTATGCGATAAATATATACCTGCTCCACTTTTACATTGGTAATTTTTTCAATTTTCTCTCTTCTCTTATTTCTAAAATTCACTCGGAATCCAAACAAAATATTACCATGCTCACTTGGCAAAGAAAGAACTATGTATTTCATCCCTCCACTTATTGTCTGATTTAAAAATCTCTGAAATGCTCTTTTTACCGAACCTGATACATTGTCCAAAATATATTTTCTGACTTCACTCCACTTATATAGCTCCTTTAATACTATCGGCTTAGAATTCTTTCTAAGCGAAATTACATTACAATTTGCCGAAAATGCTTTATCATCGTCAATAGCTTTCAAATAGTTATATGCTAAATATTTTTCCTCAGGCAACGAAGATGCCAAAACACGAATATTTCCAGATATGAACATTGGCATTTCACTATATCCATAATTCTTTTCTTCTATGGCAGAATACATATATAGCTTCGCACTTGCAAACCAATAGGAATTGAATTCACGCAAAATCTCCTTTTTATAATTATCCGACTTCATATCAACTAACAAAAGATTATATGCTAAATCAAAACAATCTAGCAATATTTGATCTGGCATTGCTAAGTTTAGCAAAACGGAACTTTCATCCAATAAACACAATTTACCATCAGCCCCCATATGTGCAAGCCTTTCACCACAATCATTTACCCTTATTTCTGGCAACTGCAATGGAAATGTGTCTGGGAAAAAAATTGTCAAGCAATATGTGATATTATCATTAATTCTAATACTTCCAGAAAAAGTTCGTTTATTTTGCTTACTTTGCAAAAATGTTACATGTCTTTCTCTATTAAGAATTTTTACAATTTCTAATAATTTTTGTTCTGTCATTGATTTATTTACGCTGACTCAGATGTTCCCACCATACTTTTATCAACAGTAATAGGAAAATCTTTTCCAAATATTTTTACTAATATTTCACAAGCATCACATTTTTTAGTTTTTGTTGCCACTTCATCCAATTTACCTAACATACTCTCCACTTCTTGATATAAGATATTTAACTGACTTTCAGTCATTTTTTCAAACAAATTGTTTTTTGGTTCCACTGGCAGATACGACTCGATATTATAATAAAATGTTCCTGTTTCAGAATTATGCTGTAATTTAAAACTATTTTTTATCGCTAATACAAACGAGCGCAATGCTTCAAAATCATTATATACATATTTTAATTTGTAAGGATCGTATTCTTTTGATACAACAAAATAATCATATGCCAATACCGTTAACGCTATCCCAGTTGGAGCTCCATTTCCAGTAAAATTAGAGTTATGCATTTTCCACTTCTTCATATATCTAATTATGCGTTTTAATTGGTATCTATCCTCGTCTTCTGTAAACTTACTGTCTATCTTTTCAATTAATCCCAATGGATCCGACAACTCCCAAAATTTATTGCTGTCATCTGAAAATTCTTTTCCTTTTGCAATATACATATTACCATCATCATTATTATTCGCATAAATAGCAAAATCAATATGATAAATCGGCTCATTTCCTTTTTGATAAGTAACAGTTACGCAAGAACGTCTAATTTTCACACTTTTCGTATGTCCATCCAACGCATCCCGCACCCACTTTTTAGGCACAATAGGATCCTCATAATCTTCACAATTTATATCAAATCGTATTCCAACATCAATATCGTAATCTTCTTCTTCCGGTTTAACCCCTGTTCCCATCGCATAACTGCCCTGGTTAAATGTCGTATACACTGCAGCATCTTTTGAGATATTTTCCTTCAATTTTTGCAAGAGAATATCACGCTTATCTCTTAAAATCTGGTTTTCATTATCTAATTTAATCTTATCATGAAATTCTATAAACTCTTTTTGTAAATTAATCATACCTATTTATCTCCTTTTCTACAATTTTTAATATTTTATTTATGTTATTTTATTTTTGCATAAGCATAAATTCGTTTCAAAAAATTCTCATTTTCTATGCTGCCCCTAGCATTTTCTATCAAGTCAGAAAATCCCAAATAAGAATTAAATCCCAACATATACACTGCAATAGCCATTGCCATATCTTCTGTTTCTTTACCTGACATCGCAGCAATATTTTTTAGCTCCTGCAGAACAGTGTCATGCGGAATCTGAACATTTCCATCCTGCTTGACCACTTTTTCGATTACACTCGGAAGAACCATACACATATTATAAAACGCATCCTCTTCCCCAGTCGTAATGGCATAAAACTGATCAAGGCTTACTCGTCGTATTCTTTTATGTGATACACGTTTTCCATCTACTGTAGTTTCCCACTTTATATTCTGCGACCTTTGAGCGATTGCCTCTACCAAAAAACAAGCGCAGTCATCATCACTCAAGAGCTGATTTTGCATCTTTATATAGGTTTTACCTGCGGAAGCCGAATTCATTGTATTATGCTTGTTTTTCATTTCCACATACACCGTATGAACCTTATCCCCATCAGGCAACACTATTCCGTCCGGATTCTGATAAATGACATCCCAGCCTCCCTCTTTCCCATTCTCTGGCACTCTACACTTATCTATGTATTGGAATATTCTCTGATGAAAATAACCTATATCGTTATTGTTCGATTTATCACGCTGGCGAAATATTTCATTCCCAACCATTTCTTCCCATGAAGTCTGATATACCGTTTTATCGAAAATCAACTTTATCGGATCAATAATATTCTTGTTAAAACGCTTGACATCGTATGATTCGAGTTTTTCCCCATACTTCTCTATCGTTGCCCCGACATGCTTTACAAAATCCTCTTCCGATATAAAATCCAATGACCAACTCATTACATTGCCTCCTTGATTTTCTCCCCTTTTTTCAGTATAGCAAGCGAATGATAAATTTCTGTTGCAATATCCTGCGCCAAATTAACGGGAACTGCATTTCCTACTTGTTTATACTGGGATGAAACATTCCCGCAAAATTCCCACTCATCTGGGAAAGTCTGGCACCTTGCATTTTCTCTTATTGTAAAAGGTCGCG
>CANRMC010000119.1 GCA_947631605.1 uncultured Lachnospiraceae bacterium | reverse complement strand
TATTCTGGCGGATGGCATCAATCATAAAATCATAGAGGGAAAACTTTTTGACAATGAGTATGAGGAAGATGTGACCGCTTCAAAAGAAGAGAGCCAGGATCCTTTGGATGAAACGGAGGATTTGGAAGAAGATTCCGAAGAAGAAACAGAGGACGATGCCGAAGATGAATTCCCGGAGGATGATACCGAAGATGAATTCCCGGAGTACGACGAGGAAGAATCAGACGCACGCCCTGCCGCAGCGGTCAATCCGGAAATCCATACGGAAATGACAGAAAAATATATCAAGAAGGAAAATGAGAACCTTGAGGTCCTGAAAAGTATCTGTTCCATGCTGATCAGTGCGAATATGCTGGATACCCAGTATCACCGCTTTTATAAGGCTGCGGTTCTTAAGTCCCTCAAATTTATCGGCTTGAACGAGTGTTACATCAAGAGCATGAACCGGTCGAAATACGATCTGATCCCGGCTTCCGTTCTGATGTATCTCAACTATAAAAATACCTTAAATGAAGATGAACTTGCATATCTGTATGCAAATGTTATTTATAATAAAGCGTCTCACATGAAGATTTACCACGAATATGCGCCGACTATGGAAGACTTCATGGAGAATATGATCGTAAAGGGAAATGTAAACGACGATCTGACTGTAATCTATGATGAGTTTCTGGAGCCGGAGAGCGTAAGTTCCATGTTTGCCGGCAAACTTGTAAATATCATTTTCCGCCGGAAGCTGGTCTGCTACAATAAAGGCGTCCGCGCCGTTATCGTAACGCATGAGGAACTGCAGCATGTGCAGCGGGTGCCGCTGGTGAACGGAGAGGCCTATGTGGAAATTCTTTCCGACAAAGCATCGATCATTTTCGAGGACAATCAGGGAAACCGATACGCCGGTTCGATTCCGTATCATTTCGAGCGGATCGTAGACGAGAAGGCGTATATCCCGATCTGCCGGGAATACAGTCCGAGAGATTACCGGGTGCTTCTCTTTAATTACGAAAGTATCGGAGAATTCACATATAAGAATGCCAGAGAGGTCAATGCAGCTCGTGAGATCATTAACTGCGATGAAATTTCTTATGACTTTAAGCAGCAGGCGTGCCTGAATATCATCGAGTATTACCACGAGAATCTGGATACCGACGTACTGGTGAAGTACCTGAAAAAGCTGGATATTGAATACCTGACGCATGCGAACGCCAGAACCGTCATTACCTATCTGATCGATATGAATATGTTTGACAAGGCGTTTCAGGCAGTAAAACTCTACGGCTTTAACGAGCTGGATGTGAATGAACTCTATCGTCTGGCAGATTACGGCGTGCGTGATTCCGATGGATTTGTAAATGAAGATCTGATGTCCATCTGCCTGAACCTGTATAAGACGGGTACGGTAAATGCGAACATCCTGTCTTATATCATCAATAATTTCAAGGGAAGCATTGATGAACTGTCCGGTTTGTTTAAACTTGCAAAGGACAGGGTAAGCGACGTTGCGCTGCTGGCGGAGAATACGCTGGCGCAGATGATGTTTACCAAATCATATTTTGAATACATATATGATGTATTTTCCACTTATTACAGCGGCAGGAGCAGGGGACTTGTAGTAAAGGCGTTTTTACGTCTGTCCGCGCATAACTACCTGATTAAGGATATGCAGATTCCGAACTACATTTTCGACTGCCTGTATCTGGAACTGATGAAGGGAAATATTGATGATGAGATTTCCGAGATGGCGCTTCTCCTTTATTTCAGCCGTCTGGAACGGTATACGGACGACCAGAAGGAATGGATTTCCCAAACGGTTGAAAAATTTATGGACGCAGGAAAGATCCTTCCGTTTTACAAGAGCTTTTCTACATTTATCCGTCTGCCGCAGGATGTGTTCTTGAAGACTTATTTGATTTATAAGACTGAGGATATCCGGCAGGTTTATGTCCGGTACAGTTTCGACACCGGAACCAGAAATAAAACGGCGGCGAAGACAGAGCGGCTGGAGGAGATTCTTCCGGGACTTTACGTAAAGGAATTTGTCGTTTTCCATGGGGAGCGTCTGGTATATTCCATCGTGGACGACGAGGACGGAAATGCACAGGTTATCGAAAGCGAAGTCTTAAAGACCAAGTCCTTCAACAGGAAAGATAAGAACCGCTTTGAAATGATAAACAGCATGCTGGTAAAACAGGAAATGCGGGAAGACAGCGACCTTCTGGAAGCATTGGATATTTATATCAACACGGTGCATTTATTTGAGGAAAACCTGAACCTGCTGTAGCGGCGGGATATTGGAGGAGATGAAAGAATGGCAGAAGCATTTTATATCGGGATGGATCTTTGCTCGGATTTTACGCAGCTCAGTTATTACAATGATATTACCCGTGAACCGGAATCCATCAGCCAATTGAATGACGTGGAAACCTACCTGATGCCGAATATCCTGTTTTACAGTACAAAAACAGAGCATTGGTACGTGGGAGGCGAGGCTTCCGAAGCCAGATTCAGCGAGGACGGCGTCATTATCGACGGTCTGTTCCAGAATCTGAAAAATACTGAAACTATTACGGTGGCAGGTAAGGATTATACGTATCAGGATCTGTTTCTGATGATGGTAAAGCTGCATATTGATTCGTTTCTGTACCGCTATGAGGCGGCTGTTGTAAAGAAACTGGTTATTACAACGCCTGAATACAGCCGCGATATGTATCAGATCCTTTCACGCCTCTATCAGATCATGGAGGTGGACGAAAGCTGTATCGAGATCACCAGCCATCTGGACAGCGGACTTTATTATATCTTCAACCAGGAACAGGATCTCTGGATCAACAGCGTTGCCCTGTATGATTATAACGCAGACGGTTTAAACTATTATCGGATCGATATTTCCAGAAACCGGAAACCGGAAATCGTAACCGTCACCCATGAGGATTATTCTTCGCAGATGAGTCTCGCAAAATATGGAAGCGATACCCATGGCATGGATACGGATTTTGCGAAGATCGCGGAATATGAAGTAAAGAAAGCCTATATTTCTTCCGTCTTTCTTACGGGAGTCGGCTTTACAAATAAATGGATGAAGAAGTCCACGAATGTACTCTGTCAGGGCAGACGGGTATTTGTGGGGCAGAACATCTATACCAAAGGCGCCTGTTATCGGGCGGTAGGCGGTGAGTATAAGGAATTTTATGACCGCTTCTTTATCGAGACAAAGGAAAATGTCTTGTTTGACGTGGGTATTTCTCTGGAAGATGAGAAGGATACCTTTATTCCAATCGCCAGCGGCGGCAGACAGTGGTATAACACCCATGGTATTATTTATGTAATACCGGATGATACGGATAAGATCACGCTGGTTTACAGAAGCCGGCATAATCTGGAAGAAAAGCGGGAGACCGTGAAGATACACGGCATACCGAAACGTCCGAACAAGACGACGAAGCTGTCCATTGAGGTGGAATTTGAGAGCCCGAACCAAGGCGCGGTAATTATCAGGGACTTAGGATTCGGCAAGCTGTTCCCGACCACCAACAAGATTTATCGTAAGGAGTTCAATATCTGATATGGCTAAAATTATTGTATGTTCCCCAAAGCAGGCAAAAACGCCGTATACATTTCTGAATACCAAGGTGGAGATCTACACCTATGAAGAACTGTGCTTTTATATTTACAACAATACGGTGCTTATCAGCAAATCGGCATTGTCGGAAAAATTATTCGACTGGATCCGGAACGAGATCGATATGCCGGAGCTTGCAGACCGTCTGACCGGACTGGTGAATAAGACCGCGTATGCGCAGGATCTTCTGGTGGAGATATTGAATGCCGGAAATTATTATGAACCGGATGAGATCAAAGTTTATATCGAAGCCTGGCAGAAATACCGGAAACTTTCGGCGCCTCAGAGGATGAAACTGAAAGCGGACGGATATTTAGGATATCGGCGGTACATCAAGGCGGCTTCTATTTATGATGATATCATTGATAAGCAGGATGAGATCTCGGATCGGTCGTTCTTAGGAAATATTTATCACAACCGGGCGGTGGCAGCCGCAAGCAATATGGATACGGAGGACGCAAAACAGTTCTTCCTGAAGGCGTATGAGCTGAATGGAAATCCGGAATCTTTAAGAGGATATTTCTTCGTCCTTGCCGTGAATGAAGATACGGCGACTTTGAAGCAGGAAATGCGGAAAATGGATCTGGACGACGAGTATTTTGAAGATATTATGATGGAGATCGGCGATTCCAAGGACGACGTCCGGGAAATGACGATCTTTGCAATGCTGCAGCGGGCAGTCTTTAATAAAATGAATAAAGATATGACAGATTATGATAAGCGAATGGATATTATCCTCGGTCAGTTGAAGGATGAATTCCGTGAGCAGGCAATCTAGGTAGTTGGAGGATAGACAAAATGGCAAAGGAACTGGAAAAAACGTACAACCCTTCGGAAATCGAAGGAAGATTATATGACAAATGGGTAAATAACGGGTATTTTCATGCAGAGGTGGACAGAAGCAAAAAGCCGTTTACTATCGTGATGCCGCCTCCAAATATCACAGGACAGCTTCACATGGGACATGCCCTGGATAATACCATGCAGGATATTCTGATCCGGTTTAAAAGAATGCAGGGATATAACGCGCTCTGGCAGCCGGGAACGGATCATGCCGCGATCGCGACCGAAGTAAAACTGATCCAGAGCCTGAAGGAGCAGGGAATCGAGAAAGAAGATCTGGGCAGAGAAGGATTCCTGAAAAAAGCATGGGAGTGGCGCGCCGAATACGGCGGACGCATTATCAACCAGCTGAAGCGACTGGGTTCGTCCGCAGACTGGAGCAGAGAGCGTTTTACCATGGATGAAGGGAATAATAAGGCTGTTACCGAAGTATTCATGAAGTTATATGAAAAAGGATATATGTACCGTGGCTCCCGTATTGTAAACTGGTGTCCGGTATGCCAGACATCTATTTCCGACGCAGAGGTTATCCACGAAGAACAGGACGGTCATTTCTGGCATATCAACTATCCGGTAGCGGGCGAAGAAGGGCGCTTCGTAGAGATTGCGACCACACGTCCGGAAACAATGCTGGGCGATACTGCGATCGCCGTAAATCCGGAGGATGACCGGTATAAAGATCTGATCGGTAAATCCGTCATCCTTCCGCTTGTAAATAAAGAAATTCCGATCATTGCGGATTCGTATGTCGATATGGAGTTCGGAACCGGCGTCGTAAAGATCACGCCTGCCCACGATCCGAACGATTTTGAAGTCGGAAAACGGCACGATCTGCCGGAGATCAATATTATGAACGACGACGCCACAATCTCCGAAAACGGCGGAATATACGCAGGTATGGACCGTTACGAGGCGCGGAAAAAGATCGTGGAAGACTTAGACAAACTGGGGCTTCTTGTCGCCGTAAAACCGCATAAGCATATGGTAGGAACGCATGACAGATGTAAGACGACCGTCGAACCTCTGGTAAAACCACAGTGGTTCGTAAAAATGACCGAAATGGCAAAACCGGCGAAGGAGGCAGTTGTTTCAGGAAAACTGAAACTGGTTCCGGAGCGTATGAATAAAACCTATTATAACTGGCTTGACAATATCCGCGACTGGTGCGTATCCAGACAGCTCTGGTGGGGACACAGGATCCCTGCATATTATTGTCAGGAATGCGGGGAAACCGTAGTCGCAAGAGAAATTCCGGACGTTTGTCCGAAGTGCGGCTGCACGCATCTTGTGCAGGATGAAGATACGCTGGATACCTGGTTTTCTTCCGCCCTCTGGCCCTTCTCGACCCTGGGCTGGCCGGAAGAAACGGAGGAACTGAAGTATTTCTATCCCACCAATGTACTGGTGACCGGCTACGACATTATCTTTTTCTGGGTCATCCGGATG
>CANRMC010000118.1 GCA_947631605.1 uncultured Lachnospiraceae bacterium | reverse complement strand
CATTCCGTAGCGAAGATCGCGGCTTCCGGCGGCGACGTAGAGAAAGTACGCCTTACGTTTCAGGAATATTTTGAGCGTCTGGGAACGGATCCTTACCGCTGGGGAAAACCGCTTGCGGCACTGCTTGGCGCATATGACGCACAGATGGGACTTATGCTTCCGTCTATCGGCGGAAAGGATAGTATGTCCGGTTCCTTTAATGATATTGACGTACCGCCGACTCTGGTATCGTTTGCCGTGGATGTGGCAAGCTATATGGATATCGTCACAACCGAATTAAAGACTGCCGGAAATCTTTTGATGAAACTGGATATTGACAAGGATATGTACGATAAACCGGTATATAAGGATGTGCTGGAAAAATATGCAGGATTTCGGAAGGCGGTACAGGACGGACTTGTGGAATCCGCATATGCAGTCGGCTTCGGCGGTATCATAGAAGCGGTAAGCAAAATGGCGTTCGGAAATAAATTGGGTGTTGAGATTGATAAGAGCGTAGAGCGAAACGCACTGATTTCCAAAGATTACGGTTCCATTATTTTTGAGATCAAACCGGAAAATAAAACGAAGCTTGCCGTACCGTGCACTGTGATCGGAAAGGTTTTAGAGGAACCGGTATTCCTCTATGGCGGCGTAAAGATTACCATGGAGGAAGCTCTGGCCGCATGGACGGGAAAACTGGAAAAGGTATTCCCGACACGCTCAGGCGTTCCGGATCAGGAAGTAAAGAGTACGCTCTATCAGGCTGGAAACGTTTATGTTGCAAAACATAAGATTGCAAAACCGCATGTATTTATTCCGGTATTTCCGGGAACAAACTGTGAATATGATTCCGCAAAGGCATTTGAAAGAGCCGGCGCAGAAGTGGAAACCATCGTATATAACAATCTGTCCGCCCAAGGTATCCGCGACTCCGTGGAATCCTTTGCGGCTGCCATAAGAAAGGCGCAGATATTGATGTTCCCTGGCGGATTTTCAGCCGGTGACGAGCCGGATGGTTCCGGAAAATTTATCGCAACCGCTTTCCGGAATGCAAAGATCGAAGAAGAAGTGATGAAGCTTTTGAAGGAAAGAGACGGTCTGGTACTGGGTATCTGCAACGGATTCCAGGCGCTTCTGAAACTGGGACTTTTGCCGTATGGCGAGATCCGTCCGCAGGCAGAGGATTCTCCGACTCTGGCAAGAAACAGTATCGGCAGACACCAGTCGAAGATGGTTTATACAAAAGTGGTTAGCAACCGTTCGCCATGGCTTCGGAAGGCTGCACTTGGCGGCGTCTATACCGTTCCGATCTCCCATGGAGAAGGACGCTTTGTGGCAGATCAGGAATGGCTTGAAAGATTAGCCGCAAACGGACAGATTGCAACCCAGTATGTGGATATTGACGGAAAACCGACCATGGATGAAGATTATAATGTGAATGCTTCTTACATGGCGATTGAAGGAATTACCAGTCCGGACGGACGGGTATTCGGTAAAATGGGACATTCCGAACGTCGGGATACAGCAGTCGCTATCAATATATATGGCGATCAGGATCCGCAGATATTTGAATCCGGCGTGGAATACTTCCGGTAATTTATGTTTTTTTGAAAGGAGTATGCCATGGACAAGAAAAAATTAGGATTTGGCTTAATGCGTCTTCCGGTTCTGGATCCGAACGATCCTGCCTCCATTGACATTGAGCAGGTGAAACAAATGGTTGATACGTTCATAGAGCGTGGGTTCACTTATTTTGACACGGCTTGGATGTATTGCGGCTTCCAGAGCGAGGCGGCGGCAAAAGAGGCGCTGGTTGACAGGCACCCGCGTGACAGTTTTACGTTAGCCACGAAGCTGCATGCGGAATTTATCAATACCAAAGAGGACAGGGATAAAATATTCAATGAGCAGATGAAGAAAACCGGCGTGTCCTACTTTGATTATTACCTTCTGCATGATATCGGCGCTCATCATTATGATATATTTAACAATCTGGATTGTTTTACATGGCTGAAAGAAAAGAAAGAACAGGGATTGGTAAAGAAGATCGGTTTTTCTTTCCATGACAACGCCGCGCTTTTGGACAAGGTACTGACCGAGCATCCGGAGATGGAGTTCGTCCAGCTTCAGATCAATTATCTGGACTGGGACAGCGAGGGCGTACAGTCCAGAAAGTGCTATGAAACCGCTGTAAAGCATGGCGTTCCGGTAATCGTCATGGAACCGGTGAAAGGCGGTACGCTGGCAAATGTCTCCGCTCCGGTCGAAGAATTGTTCCGCTCTGTTCATCCGGATATGTCGATTCCTTCATGGGCCATCCGGTTTGCGGCAAGTCTGGACAATGTCATGATGGTACTGAGCGGAATGAGCAATATGGAGCAGCTGCTTGACAATACCGGCTATATGATGGATTTTAAACCGCTTACCAAAGAAGAGACGGAGACGGTTCAGAAAGCGGTTTCCCTGATCAATTCCGGAATCTCAATCCCATGCACGGGCTGTTCTTACTGTACGGAAGGCTGTCCGATGAAGATTGCGATCCCAAGGTATTTTTCCCTCTATAACGCTGACCGGCAGGAGGTAAAAGAAAAAGGCTGGACGCCGCAGGGAGAGTATTATGATAATCTGACGAAAACATTTGGCAAAGCCAGTGCCTGCATTGCCTGTGGTCAGTGTGAAGGCGTATGTCCGCAGCATCTTCCGGTTATCAAACATTTGCAGGAAGTTGCCGCATATTTTGAAAAAGAGTAATTCGGTTTTGAACCGGACAGCCGTTTGTTCCGGCTGTCCGGTATTTTAGTCTTAAAAGGACGGATGGGAGTAGGATATGGAGCTTGCGGAAGTAAGAACAATTTATACGAAGGTATTGGAAAATGTATCGAAGGTAATTATAGGAAAGGAAGAACTTTTTTCCCTGATCTTTACGGCTCTTCTTTCCGGCGGTCATGTACTTCTGGAGGATAATCCGGGGACCGGAAAGACGACTCTTGCAAAATGCATTGCAAAGAGTATCGAAGGAGAATTCCGCAGGGTTCAGTTCACGCCTGACCTTATGCCGCAGGATATTACCGGACTCAATATTTACGACCAGAAGGAAGGATGTTTTCATCTGGTGAAAGGACCGGTATTTACGAATATCCTGCTTGCGGATGAGATCAACCGGGCGACGCCGAGAACCCAGTCCAGTCTGCTGGAAGCAATGGAGGAACGGCAGGTAACGATAGACGGCGATACGCTTTTTCTGGAGGAACCGTTTCTGGTTATCGCAACGGAGAATCCGATCGAAACTTCGGGCACTTATCCGCTGCCGGAAGCCCAGCTCGACCGGTTTATGATGAAGCTTTCCGTAGGCCAGCTGACGGCGGAAGAAGAAGTAAGCGTCCTGAAACGCTTCCTCACCGAGCAGCCGTTAGAGGATATTCAGCCGGTCATAAAAAAAGAGGAACTCTGTGCCGCCATACAGACGGTAAGGACGGTTTTTGTCCATGAAACGGTTATGAACTATATTGCCATGATCGCGGAGGCTACCCGGACCAGCAGCAAGATTATGGCAGGCGTGAGTCCGAGGGCGTCCCTTGCCCTTCTTCGGACCGCCCAGTCTTTTGCGGCAATTTCCGGCAGGGAGTTTGTTACGCCGGAGGATGTAAAGTTTCTGGCTCCTTATGTATTTTCCCACCGGATCATTACGTATCAGGGAACCGGCAGGAACCATAAAGAAACGGAACTGATCCAGGAGCTTGTGAAAGCGATACCGGTCCCTGTAGAAGAATGGTCGGGTGAAAAGAAGTAAAAGGAGTTTGGAATGAAACTCATAGCTGCGGTCTTTGTTCTGCTCGTTCTGTATCTCGTTCAGAAAAACTTGTACCGGAATCGTTGGAGCAGGAATCTTACAATAACATTGAAATTTAATAAAGGCTTTATCGAATGTGGGGAAGAGGCAGAACTCACGGAACAGATCTTTAATGATAAGTTCCTGCCGCTTCCTGTTCTTCATATTAAATTTGCCGTGGACCGTTCTTTCCTTTTTCAGGATATGGAAAACTCCGTTGTGACGGATTATTATCATCGGAACGATGTCTTTTCGATCATGGGGCATCAGAAGGTAACCCGGAAACATAAATTTCAGGGGACAAAACGGGGATTTTACCGGATCGAAGGGGCAAATATTCTGGTGCGGGATTTCTTTCTGACCGCTTCATTTGCGAAGAGCATTTCCAGTGATACCGCGATCTATGTATTTCCGGAGAAACTGGACATGGATCCTCTTTCGCTTGTTTACCAAGGGATCTTAGGAGAGATCGCTGCCAGAAAGAGCCTTCTTTATGACAATCTTACCTTTCGGGGAATCCGGGATTATCAGTCTTTTGATCCGTACCGGAGCATTAACTGGAAGGCTTCCGCCAAAGCGTCCAATCTGAAAGTCAATGTGTATGATTATACCATGGATGCAGAGGTGCGGATCCTCATCAATCTGGACACCGACAGTATGATAAAAACGGACCGACTGCTGGAGGACAGTATCGCGCTTGCCAGCACCGCGGCAAGGAAATTTCTTATGGATAACGTGCGGGTGTCTCTCCTTACAAACGGCGAGGACAGCATGAGCCATGAAATGGTTGCGGTCAGTGCGGGCGCCGACCTTTCGCATGGCGTTACGATTGATAAATACCTGTCCAGGATCGAAAGCTCCAGAGGAAAAGATGCTTTTCTTGCCCTTCTGGATGATGAACTGAAGATGGCGGAACTTCATGTTCTGTATTTCATTATTTCCCCGTATCATAAGAATGACCTGATGGAACGGCTGGACCGAATGGAGAAAAAAGGACTGTCCGTCAATATGATCGTGCCGTATTACGACAGGATCGGCTATCAGCCGGAACGCCCTTACATTTCCGGATGGGAGGTGTCCATTTATGAAGATTAATTTTGATCTTTTGCGGAAAGCGCTCCGTATGTTATATGGAATCCTGTTTTCCTGTATGCTTCTGGATTTTTGCTGCATTATTTTTTATAAAGAGCTGCTGAATATTTTGGATATCCTGCTTCTTGTTCTGGCGTTTCTGATCTCATATGTGCTGCGGGATTATATCACAAATCATTTTCTGCTTCTTTTTTCGCATGGGGCGATCGGCGTTCTTCTTTATTTTCTGTCCCATGGGAATTTTATTCCGTATCTTTTCATCGGACTTGTCCTGTATCTGTATGAGGACAGCACGATGTATGTGCTTCGGCATGGAAAACTGAAACCGCTTACGGATATGCCGTGGCCGACGTTTGTATTTGCGATTTTAATGTACTGTATCGGATTATATATGAAGAACCAGACGTTAATCAGGATGTCGTATGTCCTGCCTCTGGTCTTATTCCTTCTGTATCTTGTCATGTTTTATATTGAAGGTGTGACGGGATATGTGCATGCTTCAAAGGATGTCTCCGGACTGCCTCTGAAACGGATCCTTACGACCAATACGCTGATCATCGGAGGAATCCTGCTCCTAATCCTGCTTGCTGTATTTCTTGCGGATATTCTTCATCTGGATACTGCGTTCGTGGATTTTGGAAAGAGCCTTGTAAAAATATTAAAACTTGCAGTCATGCTGCTTGGTCTTTTCTTTACGCTCATAAGCCGCCTTATGCGGACCGGAACACCGCAGCTTTCGGATGAGGAGAAAGCGCCGGTACAGGAGCTTATGACCTATGACAATACGGTTGCTTCCGGACTGGAGCTGGTCTTAAAGATCGGCGTCATTCTGCTTGCTCTTTATATCACATTTAAAATACTGCAGCGGCTTCTCCGTTTCTTTCTGCATAAGAATACGCTGGAAAGCGATATGATAGAAAATGTAAGAAAAGAGGAAGGGAAAAATGCGGCGGAAAAAAGAAATGTCCTGCAGAAGATTGCGGAACGCTTTTCTTATGAAGAACGTGCGAGAAA
>CANRMC010000117.1 GCA_947631605.1 uncultured Lachnospiraceae bacterium | reverse complement strand
TGGCCTATGGCGTTATGAGTATGCCCGCCATTGTAGTCAACGAGCAGGTGGTATCTATGGGTAAGGTGCTGAAAGCCGCTGATGTGGAGAAATTGCTCCACAAGCTGGGGTACTAAGCTGTGCCACTAATAAAAAGCCATGGGAAAATTGAAAAGCGCGCCCTTACGATTTAATTTTCCGCTTGTGGTGTAAAAAGTGTAATGGTTGACACCCGGTTATTTTTTATGCGAAAAGAGGTGAATGTTTATTCTCTCTCATTGACAAAAGTACGTCTACGTACTATACTACCAAAAGTACGACGACGTACTAACGAGGAGGAGCAGTATGAGAGAAACGGCACGACGTCTGATTTTTGCTTTATATCACATAGATGAGACGTACTATCTGAATGAGAAGAACAAAAAACTGTCCGATGCGGAGCTGTGCGTAATGTATGCGCTGGACGACGGGAAGCCCCATTCCCAGCGGGAAATCTCGCAGGAGTGGCTCGTACCCAAAACTTCTGTCAATACCATTGTCAAGAGGTGGGAGAAAGATGGTTTTCTAACTATGACGCCGATTGCGGGAAAGCGGCGGGAAATGAACATCATGCTCACCGACGCAGGGCGGGCGTATGCAAAGGATTTTATGGGCTTTTTGTACCGTGCGGAGGATAAGGCTCTGAAAAAGACTATTGACCGTTATTCGGATACGTTTATCGAGGCTATTGAGTTTTTCGGTGCAAGCCTGCAAGAAGCCTTTGATGAGGAAATGGAGGACGGCAAACGTGGATCTGATCAAAGATGATGTAGGGAAACTGTTTTATAAACTGCTGATACCGTCCATTGGAGGAGCGGCTGTCGTTGCCGCATACAGCTTTGTGGATACGATTGCGATTGGACAGGGGGTTGGCCCCAACGGTACGGCGGCCTGTGCGGTATTCCTGCCGATTTTCACGATTGCGGATTTCATTGGGATTTTATGTGGTACCGGTGGCTCTATTCTTTATGGAAAAGCAAAAGGGAGCGGTCAGGCAGAAAAGGCAAACGCTTATTTTACTGGTTCAATGCTGCTTGTACTATTGGGAGCCTTGGTTGCATGGGTACTGCTGTTTTTCTTTCAGACCCCATTGTACCGCTTGTTTGGTGCGGACGATGCTTTGCTCCCTTATGTAAAGGAATACGGCGGGATGATCGCCGCAGCTCTGCCCAGCTTTGTGCTGGTCGTTTGCTTTCCACCGTTTCTTAATCTTGACGGAGCGCCCAAGCTTGTCCTAATTTCCGCTTTTGCCGGAGCTGCCCTGAATATCTTTGGAGACTGGCTCTTTGTATTCCCTCTTGACATGGGAATGTTTGGCGCTGCTCTTGCAACGGTGCTTGGGAATCTGATTCAGCTTGTCATCATGGGCGGATATGTGCTGAGTACGCGCAGCTCCTACAAGTTTGTGAAGCCGCATAAACTAGCGACCGCTTTTCGCAAAACGATTGTATACGGATTCGGAACGGCTTTTTCATCCCTTGCGGTGATTGCTACAACTTTTGTTGTCAACAATCAGATCATGAAATATGCGGATACTGCGGCCTTGGCTGTTTATGGGATGCTTGGCACAGTGACAGCCCTGCTCACCTATATTTACACGGGAACAGGACAGGCTGCCTCCCCCATTGTCTCCAGCGGCTTTGGCGCCGGAAAACCGGAGCGGTATTGGGAATCCTATCGGCTCGGAATAAGGGTAAACCTGTTTATCGGTGTTGTGATTACTGCAATCTGTATGCTGGTTCCCGGTGCAATTACCGCATTGTTTATCAAGGTAACACCGGAGGTTATGGAAACAGCCCCGATGATACTCAGGATTTATGCGTTTTCGTTCCTGCCGCTTGGTATCAACTCATTTCTGTGTGTGTACTTGCAGTCTATTATGAGGGCAAAGCCGGCAGCAGTCATTGCCGTCATGCGCGGTCTGATCGTAAACTGTGCGCTCCTGTATCTGCTTCCGCTGACTCCACTTGGGGCGACAGGTATCTGGGTAGCTTTTGCCGCCGCCGAGATTCTCGTTGCCGTCATTGCTTTGCTTTATTTACACCGAATAAAAGGAGGTCATAGATGAAATATCTGAGAGTAAAATAGTTTCATCAACAACATTTGCCGGTTTTACGGTCATCTCCACCCACGCGGGAACAAAACCGCTCTTCACAGCGTTTCTGACCGACCGGATATTAGACCACGCCGTGCAATAAAACGGCACTTTATTTCTGTTTATTATTTCTTTTGTGAGCGCGCTTGTCAGTGCGGAGGCAATTCCCTGCCGTCTGTATTTTGGCAAAACATCCACGCCAATCTGCCACATATCTTCGCAATCTGCGGAACAGGCGGCAAGTCCTGCTAATACATTTCCGTCATATGCTCCGATTCCGAGAATATCCAGATTCCTGCGGTCTTTGCAAAGCGCATTGCTCCATTCCGGCAGGTACAATTCTCCAAAATCCTCCTGTTTCAGTATGCGTGTTTCGTAAGCGCAGGAAAGATTGGGAATCCTGTTTATATCCGGCAGATAGTATTCCGCCATAAAACATATCTTGTGTCCCTTCTCAATCAGGCGTTCATTCAGCCAATGCATATTGGGTGTTTCAAAGCAGTGATAAAATTCAAATTTTCCCACATACTCAGAAACGATTTCTAAAGTTTCATTTATTGAAGCTGCCACAATATTATTTCCGTACGAAACAAGGGTGCAGGTAATCGGTTCTTTCAGATATTTGCGGGCTTTTGTTCCCATTTTGAAGACGGTAATAACATTTTTATCTGCCCGAAAATCTTCCTCCCTGCATCCTATGTCTTCTGCGGACTGCCGCATGGCAATCTCCAGCATTTCGTGATTCGTCATAAATCAGCCTCCACATTATATCGGTTCGTTAAATCCCTACTTAGTGTCTCATATGGAATTCTCATTCATCAAGCATCAGATTTCCTCTCTTAGCTTTTTCTTTGAGTCGTTTCATCTGCTCTGTTTCTATCTGTTGAATACTTTTATCCGGCGTTGGCAGATCCTCAGGCATTGTACCGCCAATCTTTTCAATCGCTCCCCGCACCTCTCTACCAACCGAATAATGTACGGAAGTTGCTTTCTCGGCTCCTTTAATATTATCTTTCCGCAATTTCTCCTCCGTCTGAGATATTCGAAACAGATTGGCAATCAGCTCCGTACTCCCCATATAATCCAAAATTTTTTGACCGATTTTCAATCCTTTTCTTGCATGAATATCATCCACATCCAACCCGCCATATAGTCCCATATATCCGGCGTTCTGAAAAATTGCAAACTCCTCATTCGTAATCACTCCGGCATCATGCGCTGTCTCTGCCAACAGTTGATTCCACTGTTTGATATCTCCCCGAACCACCAATCGTCGGTTATCTTCACTTAATTGATTGAAATGATCTGCAACTTCCTGCCGATATGTTTGTATCGCGAAATAAGTCTGTCCCAATGCAATTACTTCTTTGCGTGGATCGCCGTTTTGAACGATTAGGTAACAGGCATATCTGGATAATTCGTAATCCAATATTGGTTTTTTTGCTGCGCCCGCTTCTACGATTTTCCTGACCTCAGGAAAATCATATTCAACATTATGACCTGAATTTTCGCAGGCAATCATAGCTCGTTTTATCACTTTTAGAAAATTTTCCCATTTTGTATAGTCGAGTGCCAATCCCAATTTTCTTGCACTCCAATACTCCGAACCATCTTCCCTGATCTGCTTTATATCTTCAAATCGTTTATATTCTTCTGCTATTAACCTGCTCATTCAAACTCCTCCTTATTGATACAAAAGTCTATATGTACCCTACCATTCACTACTTATACATAATAATTCGGCATTGGTTCTTTCGTCTCCCATAGCGCCCTTTCTGTTAAATATCGAATATCTTCACAAAGCATTCTACTTGCCTCCTTACTGCGAACACTTAATCATTACCAACAATGCTAATGATAAATCTCTCATTTTCTGTCTCATAGCACCTGCCGGCATTGATCTAAGTTATCATAATCCTCAAAAAACAATTGACATAATCGAAAAAACAGCTCGACCTCATCCTGTTCATTTTCGGCTATTTTTTTAATATCATCATACCAATAAGCGGTTTGAGGGGAATATTCAGGATTGATATTGCTGTTAATCCATCTGATCAGCCACTTGCCAAACCAATCCATAAAATTTCTATCCAAGCTATCCTTTGGTAATTCGGAAAATGCAATAGAAATTCCGGAAAGCAAATAATATATATGTTCAATCGTTACTTCCCTCACATACATTTTCGGTCTGCTCCGCATACCGGATATTTCATGCCTAATGTACATATCTTTTATAACTTCATTCGTCAACGTGTCGATCACAAACCATTTTTCTCCAAAGAGCCCAAAATCTTCGCTGCATTTAATCAAACCTAAAAATCTTTCTGACACTTTTCCAATCCATCGGTAACTTTCCGGAACTGATATTTCAGAAGCCAAAATTTGTGAGATGTTCCAGATTTTATTTCCGTTATAATCATAAGCCTCTATATTATTCTCCGGATATTTATGCTCTTCTGCTATTAATAATACGACGCAATATGCAGGAAACTCCAGTATCGTTTCAACCTTGTAATCAAAACTTACAGTTTTTCCTTGAATGATTATTTTATTTTTATCTGCTTTCACTTTACACATGACCGGCTCTCCATTATCATACAAATTTGTTTGACAGGATAGTTTTATTCCTCTCTCCATGAAAAATAACCCGCTTTCTTATCATAATCTTCAAAAAACAACTCACATAATCGAAAAAAAGTATCTACTTCATCCTGTTCATTTTGGGCTATCTTTTTTATATAATCAGACCAAACAAATGTAACGGTGTCATATTCAGGATCAACATTATCCTTGATCCATATGAATAACCATTTTAAAAACCAAAGATTAAATTTAAAATCCATGAGATCATTTGATATATTGCTGCTTGCGCCGCTAAAACCCATCAAAATATTATAAATATATTCAATCTTCATTTCTTTTACATATCTTTCCGGTTTTGCTTGTATGTCAGATATCAATTGTCTAATGTGCATACTCTCTTATTCTCCTATATTCATCTTTTATACTTTCTAAAAGGAATCCCTTCTTTTAGGCGACTCAATCTACATATTCCTCTATTTCTAATGATAATATTTCTACACCGGCATCTCTCAACTTGTTAATGATATTATCCAAATACCAGCTCAAATCTGTTATATCGTCTCTTAATATTCTTCTATTAATATCCAGACAAAATAAAATATCATTTGTTCCCGTAGCAATCATGGAAGTTCCTTCATTTCCGTATTGATAAAATAAGGATATTCCAATACGCTCCTTTTGTGTAACTTTCTTAGAAATCAGATCATTGAATTCAGCGCTATCGAGTTTTCCTTTCTGCCAATCATAACAATCATTGTCACCTAAGGGCAGATACTCAATATAACCTTCTTTATCATAATAACTCCATCCGATTTTTTCTAAAACGTTTATTATATCAAAAATATCATCAGAATACCCGCTGCAATCAATTGATATTAATGCTTCCATATCTTTATATACCTCTATTTTAAATGTAATTTTTTCATTTACAATAACTTCCGCCATCATAGTAAAGAAAATACCGCCCGCAGGCGGTATTTCTCAAATCATCTCTTATCAAACGGGATAAAGTCCCGTTCTTCCATGATACTCTTATATGCCGGACGGATAATCTTGTCCACATTGATCAGTTCTTCGATCCGGTGTGCGCTCCAGCCTACGATTCTTGCCATTGCAAAAATCGGCGTGTAAAGCTCCTGCGGGATTCCTAACATGCTATATACGAAACCGCTGTAGAAATCCACATTTGCGCTTACGCCTTTATATATCTTTCGTTTTTCGGCGATAACCTCCGGA